>JAITXS010000093.1 GCA_031284645.1 Spirochaetaceae bacterium
CTGTAGGCATACGCAGACAGGTATTCTGCTACCGTGTCAGCCAAAGAGAAAATAGACCGGACTCTCTCCGATATGATATCTCTCACCCTTTTCCTCATAGTGTAAGTTTATGATGAATGGCGGCTTTTTGTCAAGGGAACGCAGCACCAATGGATTGCATTTACTTTGAATGAATATAGAAGATAGTCCGCGAAAATCAGCAGACAATTTTTAAATGCAGGAACCCTGCCGCTTACCGCTCTTGACATTTTTTTTATAATGAATTGTAATAAAACCACATGGGCCACTAGCTCAGTAGGTAGAGCAACGCCCTTTTAAGGCGTGGGTCCTGGATTCGATCTCCGGGTGGCTCAAGAAAACCCCCTTCTTTCCCGGAAGGGGGTTTTTTTATCTTAAAATGGGGTACACGCAAATGGCAGTAAGTAACACAAAACGCAGCAATCAGGCAGATCCCCATCCTGAAAGCTCCTGGCGGGAGTTCCAGGACAGCGAAAAATATTTACTTGAATCTTTTTTTAAAAAAAACGAAAGATTTTGTGTTACAGCCTGTGACAGATTCCGTCATTTTAATCACCGATACGATCAGGCATGGTTCACCGGAGAGGGTGCAGAGAGTCCGGCCGACGCTCTGATTCTGTACAGCAAACAAACGCTCTTCCCTGTTTTTAACGGACAAAAAGAAGCTCATCTTCCGACCGCCCTTTTGCATGCGTTAAAAAACATAAAAATACATGCGCTACACGGATCTGCCGCCGATACTGAAACGCTCGAAAAAATTCTCCTGGCGCCGGGAATACAAGCCGCCGAACATAACTCTTATCATCTTATGGAGCTTGACAGCCTTGATAGTGAAGAATCAGCCATCGGGATACCGGGATTAATTATCAGGAAATTTGATCCGGCTGATAGTGAAAAAATCCTTCCCCTACAGGAAGCGTACGAAAAAGAAGAAGTCTTGCCGGAAGGTACAATTTTTGATCCCCGACTGTGCCGTCAAAACCTTGCACAGATCATAAAAAACCACTGCCTGATCGTTGCGTGCCTTAACGGAGAACTTATCGGAAAGATCAATACCAACGCGCAATCATACTCGCGATACCAGCTGGGCGGCGCCTATGTAAGTCCCCGGTACCGCAGATTGGGTATCGGCAGCGCTCTTGTATCCGCTATAGCCCGTTTGATTCTTTCACAGGGAAAAGGTCTGACACTCTTTGTAAAAAAGCAAAATACCGCCGCAATTTCAATCTACCAAAAAACCGGTTTTAAAAATATCGGTGATTTTGGTATCGTGTATATGAATCAGAGGATATAAGGTACAAGGCAGAGGATTGCCGGCCATTCCGAAACACGGCACCCTCATCCCTTGATAACGATATTTTTCAAACAGGAATTCCACTCAACTAAAATTTACCATTGAACTCTTTTGTATAATTTACTATCATGAAAGGTTAATTATGATAACAAAAGAAAAACTCAAAAAACTCATTGATACTGCGGCAGGACGGATAAATGCGGATACCGTGATTCGCGGCGGAACCATTGCAGATATTTATGGATGCCGCCTTATTCAAGGCGATATCGCGTTATCTGACGGCCTTATTGCCGGAATAGGCGACTATAAAGGGGATACAATTATTGACGCCGACGGTATGTACATACTGCCCGGCTTTATAGACAGCCATATACACATTGAATCTTCACATTTAAGCCCGGAAGAATTCGGGCGGATTCTTACGCCCTGCGGTACGACAAGCGTTATTGCCGATCCGCATGAAATAGTCAATGTCTGTGGTCTTGCCGGTTTTGATTATATGATACGGGCGGCAAAAGAGACCGCGCTTGATATTAAATTCATGCTGCCTTCCTGTGTTCCGGCAACAAAGTGGGAACATTCCGGTGCGGTGATAAACGCGAAAGATATGGAACCCGAGATACTGCGGGAGAATGTTCTTGGATTGGGAGAGTTCATGGACTATCCGGGAGTAGTCGGCGCGTTTGACACTGTTTTGGATAAAATTCTTGTGGCAAAAAAGGCAGGAAAAATTATTGACGGACACAGCCCCGGACTTGATAACAAAGCCTTAAGCGCCTATATAGCGGCAGGTATTACAACGGATCATGAATGTTCTACCGTAAGCGAAATGCTGGACAGGATTGAACGGGGAGCTTTTGTTCTTATACGGCAAGGTTCGACCTGTCATGACCTGCGTAAGCTTATAAAGGGTATTACGCCCGAAAACAGCCGCCGCTGCCTGCTCTGCTCCGACGACCGCCACCCAAAAACCATTTTTGAAGAAGGACACATTGACGCCCATTTACGAATATGCGTAGAAGAGGGACTTGATCCCATGACGGCTATCCGCATGGCAACGCTCAATATCGCGGAATGTTACCGACTTTACGACAGGGGAGCTATTGCCCCGGGACTCCGCGCGGATTTAGCCTTTGTTGATAATCTGCGCGATTTTCATGTGCAAAAAACAATGATAAACGGCATTCTTGCCGCGGAAAAAGGCAGGTATCTACTCCCCGTCCGGCGCTGCGATGACCGTGTTGTGCGCGGCTCTTTCCGGGTCAAGGATTTTTCCCTGAAAAAGCTGGAATTGCCGCTGGAGAGCGAGAATGTTTATGTGATTGATTTACACCCGGGCAGCATCGTAACCGGTAAAGCAAAGGCAAAAGTAAAACGGGATAACAACGGCCTCTTTGTTTATGATCCGGCCCTTGATATTGTAAAGATTGCCGTGGTGGAGCGCCATCAAAACACGGGTAATGTCGCGAAAGCCTTGATCCGCGGTTATGGCATAAAGTCCGGAGCCGTTGCCATATCGATCGCGCACGATTCACATAACATTATTACACTTGGGGTAAATGACGCCGACATGCACCGCGCCGTGGAGCAGCTTATAGAACAAGGCGGTGGAATCGTGCTGGTAAAAGACGGTTCCGTACTGGAACAGATACCCATGCCCTTAGGCGGCATTATGAGTGATCAAAGCGGTGAATGGCTTTATAAAAAATTAAACGCTGCTCACGAGACTGCACAAAAAGAACTTGGCGTAAACACGCTGATAGATCCGTTTATGTCTTTGTGTTTTATGTCCCTGCCCGTTATTCCTGAATTAAAAATTACCGACATGGGCTTGTTTGACGTTGAGCAGTTTGATTTCATCCCGCTTGAGGTCTCATAAGCGCGCGCAGGCTTGCCCGTAAAACAAAAATAAAGCTGCCTTACGCAGCTTTATCTCAAGATTTAACAGCAAGGCCCTGCCGCAATTTCATTCTTTGCCCGTTTTTTTTGATGATTCTCCGCTATCACTTTTCCATAGTGACGGGTCAAATATTCACAGAGCCGCTGCCCCCGGACCAATCAAAACATTTTGTCAGACAGCGCTTCTTCATCCTGCAAAGTATGCAAATCATGAAAAAAGCGACTTTCTCCCAGACCCTCGCGGTGCTTGCTTAGCCATTCACTACTAAATCGCTGCCCTAATAAACCAAAAAAAAGAATTATTTTTTTGCTAGCTGATAAGTTCTATTTTTATTGGCGCCGAATTTCTCCAGGATACCTGTCTCGGTTAATTTTGTAAAAAGCTGCTTTATTCTTGCTGCCGATTTTCCAGTTATATCACGAGCTGTTTTCGCATCTATTTGTCCTTTTTCATTCAGATAAGGAAGTATAGATTTCAAAAAAATGTCTTCTGCTGGGGATAATTTATCGCTACTTTTATCGCTACCTTTATCGCTACTTTTATCGCTACTTTTATCGCCGGTTTTATCGCCGGTTGCGGTCAACAAGACGGTGGTCTTAAAGATGTCCCCTTCCAGCAATTCCGGTTCACTGCCGGAATAGATTTTGGTATATTTATAGAGGTTCCGTACGCCCGAGCCCAGTTGGTCAGCCAAGCCGATGTTTACGAAAAATCGGGCTAAAATGGGATTCTTAGGGTAAGGAGTAAAATCCTCCGGGGTAATACGTCCC
>JAITXS010000068.1 GCA_031284645.1 Spirochaetaceae bacterium
CGGACGCATATAAGCGGCACAGGTAAAACACCGTTTATCTGTATGCCGGTAAAAGCGGACGCGTACGGGCATGGTGCCGTGGAAATCTCGAAAACCGCGCTTGAAAGCGGCTGTTCGTACCTTGCGGTTGCGACCGTTGATGAAGGCGCCTTGTTACGCGAGGCAGGAATACAGAGTCCTATTCTCCTCCTTTCGGAAGCGCTCCCCGATGAATTAGAAATGGCCGTGTCTTATCGCCTTGTCCCTTTTATTTCCGATATCGGATACGCCGAACTTTTTTCCCGCGCTGCGGAAAAAGCCGGAAGAGATCTCCCTTTTAATGTTTTTTTAAAAATTGATACCGGAATGGGACGTTTAGGCTGCGCTCCTGCTGACGCACTGCTTCTTGCCCGTTTTATTGCCGCACAAAAATCATTAAAGCAGCTTGGTACAGCAACTCATTTTGCTGTGTCTGATTCGGAAAGTCCTGAACACATGAAATTTACCCGAACACAGATAGCCTTGTTCAACGAAACGATACAGCAGATACAAAAAGCCGGCCTGAACCCCGGCATTGTATCGGCGGCAAACAGCGGCGCAACGGTGAGCTACAAAGACGCCCTTTTTGATCTGGTACGTCCGGGAATACTCCTTTACGGCTATCAGGACGCCCGGATAAAACCGCCTCTTGATGTTAAGCCCGTTATGGAACTGGTAAGTAAGATCGTTTATATAAAAAAATTAAAAAGCGGGGAGAGCGTCTCTTACGGCAAGACATGGACAGCACGAAACGATACTTTTATCGGTATACTCCCTGCAGGTTATGCGGACGGGCTTCCCCGTCTCCTCAGCGGTAAAAATTTTCATGTTGTCATCAACGGAGAGGAATACCCGCTTGTGGGTCGTATCTGTATGGATCAATGCATGATTGATTTAGGGCCGTGTCCCCGGGTAAAACGTTATGATGAAGTAACACTTTTTGGCGGTAAAAAGCCATCGTGCGGAGCCGATGATATCGCCAATCTCACCGGCACCATATCATACGAAATAAGCTGTAATATCAATAAACGGGTGCCGCGCCTGTATGTCAGGAAGTGCGACGAGAGTGATTAGATATCTTTCCCCATACCCTATTACCCCATACCCTACTACCCCATTTAGCCCCCATTACCCTTGCAGAGAGAGCGCTTCCCAGCGTACGGTGGCCTCTTCAATCTCTTTTATAGCTATAATCAGTTTTTCCTGTATTATTTTTACTTTTTCGCCGGAACAGTAAACTTCAGGTTTTGATAATTCCGCTTCCAGGCTCAGTTTTTTATTTTCCAGAGCGTCAATTTCCTGTATGAGTTTTTCTTCTTCCCGCATAAAACGCCGTTTAGCCGCTTCCAGCTTTTTTTGTTCTTCGCGGAATTGTAGAGCGCCGTTATCTTTGGACGGTGAGGGAATGGAGGCGGGCGCTTTTACCAAATCCGCCCGTACGGACGATTGCATTGAATCTTCAATATCGGAGGAGCCGCGATCAAGATAATATAAATAATTACCGTAAAACAATCTGCTTTGTGCACCCGGTTTTAATTCCAATGTTTTTGTCGAAAGCGCTTCCATAAACGCACGGTCGTGCGAAACAAAAATAATCGTACCCTTCCATTGTAATAAAGCCGAAAGCAATATATCTTTTGAGTACAGGTCAAGGTGATTTGTCGGCTCGTCTAAAACAAGGATATTTAAAGGAAATAGAAGCAGGCGGAGCAGGGCCAACCTGTTTTTTTCGCCTCCGGAAAGCACATTCAAACTTTTATACACATCGTCGCCCCGAAACAAAAATCCACCCAGCATATCACGTAATTTCGGTATCAGCTCTGTTGGGGCAGATTCTTCTAAAAATTCAATAACGCTTTGATCCCCCGTAATTATTTCGCTGGTATTCTGGGTAAAATACCCCATGCGTATTCCGGCCCCATAATAAACAGAGCCGGTAAAATCCCTGTCTTCACCGGCTATAATTCTAAGCAGCGTCGTTTTTCCCGCGCCGTTTGCACCGACAATAAGCAGCCGCTCACCGGATTCAACCGTTATATCAACATTCGATAGTATTTTTTTATCACCATACTTTTTTTCAATACCCTGCGCTGTCAGTGCAATATTCCCGCAATGAGGCGGACGCGGAAATTCAATATCAATTTTTTTTAAGGCCTCGGGGATTTCGATAATTTCCATCTTGCTCAGTTTTTTAATCCGTTCCTGAACCATAGCAGCTTTTGTTGCCTTATACCTGAAACGGCGGATTAGATCCTCGTTTTTTCGTATCTCTTCCTGCTGGGCTTTATAGCGGGATACAATACCTTCCAGTTCAAGCGCTCTTTTTTTCTGATACTCACTATAATTACCCGTATAGCGCGTTAATTTCCCTTGAAACAACTCGTATATTTCATTCACCGTTACATCAAGAAAGTAGCGATCATGAGAAACAAGAAGATAAGCACCTTTGAAATTACTCAGATACTGTTCAAGCCATGAACGCGCCTCAATATCAAGATAGTTAGTCGGTTCATCCAGCAAAAGAATATCAGGGTTTTCAAGCAAAACCTTGGCAAGAGCAATACGCATCTGCCAGCCCCCTGAAAATTCTTCCGTATTCCGGTCAAAATCAGCCTCTTTAAACCCAAGACCCGAAAGCACCAGCGCTATCTGCTTTGTTCGGTTGTAGTACTCACTTTCTTCAACCCGTTGCAGTAAACCCTGCTGTTCATCAAGCAGCGCCTGAGTAGAGGCATCATCATCTTTTGAATCAAGCAGAAGTCCGCCGATATACTCTGATTTTTCCAATAAAACTTTGATATAGAGATACGCGCTTTCCGCTTCCTCAAAAAGCGTTTTCCCTTTATGAACAAGCCCCAACTGAGGAAGATAAGAGACACGGCTTCCTTTTTCAAGAACCCGTTCACCAAAATCAGCATGTGTTTCGCCGGAGATAATTCTTAGTAAGGTTGATTTACCCGAGCCGTTTGCCCCGCATAAAGCCGCTTTACAGCCGTTTTTAAGAAAAAGATTACCGTTTTTTAAAATATCTCGGTCTGCGAACGCAAGTGATAACCCGCTTAATTGAATAAATGCCATATTTTTTTATACAGAAGGGGGGAACGCCCCCCTCGCTTCGAAGTCCTCGCCGCTTTGCGGCTCCGGTCTTCTCCGCTGCCCCCCTCCTATTCTCGTAACAGAGCGTACTGTGCCCTATATAAATTCTTTTATTTTACGTTCTGTTTGTAAACCCGTTATTCTCCCGATAACAAACAAACCCAAAGAAGCGATCATAACATCAAGAAAGACGCCTATAGACACCAAATAAAAAGCCATAGGTTTTAATATCAAAAAACCGGTTTCAAAACCATGCCCGTATCCCGAGCAGATAACCGCCAAGGCAGCAAAAGCGCCGTCCCCCGGATTACGGGCAAGCATCAATGATATTAAAAAAGCGTGTAAACCAATATTGAATAAATTTACCGCAGGAATATCAAGACTTGAATATGATTTTAAAATCACAATAAATGAAATAGCGGCAACCATCGCGCTTCCGGCTCGTCCGAATGTTGTCCACAGCATAACGCTGACAACAGTAATCCTCCGTCTGATTCCTAAATTTTCTTTTGATTGTTGAATCAGAACAGGCAGTGAGAAGTTAATATCACCTGAAAAAAACGAGGCAAACGCCGCGCCAAGCGAAGCATAAAGAACCTTCCAAGGTGTTTTATATTTTTTAACAAAATAAAGCAAGAGCGGAAGGATGATAAAAGCCAAAATCAGGCTGAATATTAAAAGAAGCCGTGTTATCGCTTTAAATATCCCTGCGTCCATAAGCGTATGATATTGAATTGTCCAATATGCCGCGAGTATGATGATTAAAACTCCCAAAATCTCTGAAAAAAAAGCGGCAATATGATAAAATATCCTTGAAAGCGAATCAATAATAGAAAGAACCGGTTTTGTATAATTTTTATCATAAGAAAGACCAATTGCCATAAAAAACGCGAACACACAAACCGGCAAAAGATATACCCCGTCCGAAGAAAGCACGGACATCATATTTGACGGAAACATTTCAAGAAAATAAAGCCGTGTCCCCAGTGTTATTTGTTCCGCCTGTTGTTCAATCAATATCGGAATACGCTCCGGCGGGAAAAACATCGTTACGGCGATCCCCAAGCCAATGACAAGCAGGGATGTCCCCACAATAACGGCCATGACACGGAATACTAAAGGCCAAAAAGCACCGTCCTGACGAAGTTCATATATCGCTATTGTAAGTGAGAATACAATAAGAGGGAGTGCGATATAGCGTCCGGCACTAAGCGCTAATTGAGCAAGATACGAAAATACCGCAGAAACAGCAGGATTATCATTGGGAAGAAGAAAACCCAAAAGCAATCCGAGAGCTGATCCGATTAAAAGTTTAACCCAGACTTTCATAAACAGTATGATACTTCTAATTATGATATTCTTTCAAGACGAACAGCCTTCAAGATCATTATTACCTTACTTTGCCTTTTATATTCATCTATTTATAAACATTTGTTAAGACAAAAATTTTTTTTATTGTAAATAATGCTATTTTAGAGATGTTTTTTATAAAAACTATTGCATTTCTTTTGTATAATATATATTATATGTATATATATTCTATCATTAAGGAGATTTTTTATGAAGAAAGGTGTAGAGGCAAAGGGAGGCGCCGTGGGGAAAACGCCGGCGATCGAATTACAAAGGCAGATTAACCAATTCGGTTTGTCAAAAAATGCGGTTGCGAAAGCCGTTGGGATCAGCCCGATAACATTAAATCATGTGCTGACCGGCGACAAGAAAGTCGATATTGAACTTAGCTTGTTGTTCGGTAAATACTTCGGAACAGGAGAGGCTCTGTGGATCGATCTTCAAAGAAAAACAGGTTTAACCGAAGCAAAGAAAAAACTCGCGGTACAATTAAAAGAGCTTAAAAAAGCAACGCCGGTAAAAGAAGATAAAAAAAATACCGGATGGGGAACAGGCGCAGGATCTCAAAAAGCTGCCAAGACGGGCGTAAAAAAAACCGCCCCCAAGAAAGGTGCGAAAACAGGGCCTAAAAAAGGCGCGAGGAAGACCGCACAAACAAGCTCCCCCGCAGCGTCAACACAAAGCACTATTTTTTAATACCTGATTTTAATATCCAGCAGAAAATAAAAAACAAGGGGCGGTAATTCTTATTCGGAAATTTTCATTTCACGTAAAGACGCACAGATATAGAAACATACAATGGAAAATGAAATAAAAATCTTAAAAAATCGTGTATTTTTTAAGATTTCCCCTTTTTTATGGCGGAACCTTTATGGTTGATCCCTTGCTCCGCAGACCACAAAGGTTCCGGGTGATGTTTCGAAAAAGTCAATGATATGTGGACGATAAAAGTAGAATCTGATTTTGCAGCGGCTCATTTTTTAAAGCATTATCACGGAAAATGCGAGAGCTTACACGGGCATAATTACCGCATTGTTGTATGGATGCGGGGGAATGATTTAGATGAAGGCGGTATGCTCCTTGACTTTGGCCGCGTAAAAAGTTCATTGCGTCTGGTTTTAGAAAAACTTGATCATACAAACCTCAATGATATGGCAGTTTTTAACAATGATCCCAGCGCGGAGCGTATAGCCCAATATATATTCAATCAAATGGAAGCGGAGTTATCCAAATATTCGCTTGACACGGATCTTTTATGGGCGGTTGACGCCTATGAAACGCCGCTCAACATGGCGCGGTATGAAAGGTAAAACCAATGCAGCTTATAATCAGCGATGAAGAAAAAAAAGCTCTGCTCGCTTGTGCACGGGAAACCATAAGTGCGGAATTAGAACAGCGGCAAAGTTCGTACAATCGGATTGATGAGTTAAGGCAAAAAGAAAATTCCGCCCTGAATAAAAAATACGGCGCTTTTGTTACCCTAAGCAAAGGTCAAGACGCCCACAATCTGCGCGGCTGCATAGGCTTAATGAACGCTTCGTATCCGCTTGCGGATACGGTAAAAAAAATGGCCTTTGAAGCGGCGTTTGGGGACTCGCGCTTTCCTCCCTTAACAGAGGCGGAACTCCCGCTCTGTAAAATTGAGATTTCGGTTCTTTCTCCCATGGAGATTTGTTCTGATCCCGAGCGCGTGATAGTCGGCACTCACGGCTTGTATCTGGTATATAAAGGTAGAGCCGGTGTTTTTTTACCGCAAGTTCCCGTTGAACAGGGCTGGAAACGGCAGGAATACCTTGATTATGTCTGCGTTAAAGCGGGACTACCCCAAAAATCTTACGCCGCACCCGGGGCACAGCTCTACACCTTTACCGCCCTTGTCTTTAAAGAAGCGTAAAGGATGACTGATATTCCGAAACTTTAAGGCGGGGCAACGGAATTTTCATCATTTCCAGGCTTGTATTACCCTCAAACCTATACCCTCATTCACGGGTATGGCCGAAAGGATGCATTAGGCAATGCTGCCCACACGTTGACCAATCAAAAAGAATTCTGTACTATCTAAAAAGAATTAATGCAATACCCATGCAAAATACAGGGATTGATGTACTGACCGCGCATACAACACAGGCTAAGAGAAGCAGGATATCGGGCGTGAGCAAAAAGTACACCAATATTCATAATTCATGGAGGTTTTAGATTATGTTTGCATTTCTAAAAAAGGTGATTAAAAATAGGCGAATATTATATCCGGCAATAAAAGTACGACTATCTCATTCCCTGATTCGTAAAAAAACACTGTATTTTTTTTGTGAAAAGAAACTCCCTTTAACTATATATTCTTCTGAGATTTTTAATGTGTCTGGTTATTTATTTGTTCCTAACAATACAGTGATGCAAATAGAACTCATGGTAGGGGTTGAAAAATTTCCATTGAGATATGGTAGTGAACGCAAAGATGTCTATTATGCTTTCTTAAATTCTTATGCATCAAACTCTGGTTTCTCCGGTTATATTACGGGCTTACCTCAAGGAAATCATCAAAGCAATTTCTTGATAACACTGATTGACGGTAAATCACATATAATACCCTGTGGTACTATTAATGTTGTTGAGGCTCAAGATCTAACGATAATTACTCCTCCTCCCTCGCAAATATATATTGGTGATACAGTTAAAATAACAGGAAAATGGATCGGCCCTGACAAACCTACCTCTATTGATATCCATTATGACCACGAAAGGCAAAAAGAATGTGTGTTTTCTTTTGAAACACAAATGTTTCATGCTGAATTGGAATTTTTAGATTTTAGGCCCCCATATGCACCAATCTATTTAAGTTGTGTTACAAGCGGTCGAAAATTTACTCA
>JAITXS010000087.1 GCA_031284645.1 Spirochaetaceae bacterium
CGATAGGGCAGGGTTTTTATGTACTTGAGCAAAGCGGCGACACCATGAAAATACTCCCCGATGACCCGGATTTCAAACCGCGAAGGTGGTGAGAAAATAGGGTTTTGGGTAATAGGGTATAGGGTATAGATTTTATTAGAACGCCTGTATCGTACCCGAAGCCCTTAGCTCTTTGCTTCGGGGTATGGGGTATAGATTTTATCAGAAATTCTGTCCCATCCCGAACTTTTCTAAACTCTTGCTTCGGGGTAGAAGTGCGGATGTCTGATAATTCCTATACCCTAAACCCATAACCCTATTACCCTTGCTTCGGGGGTATAGTTCTTAATTGCGCACTTAATTGCGCGCTCTATTGTTTAATTCTTGTAAATTTGATAAAATTTTTAATAACTTATGAAAGAGGTTTTCGGGGTTCCCGTGTCTTCGGGCATTGCGATTGGGTGTGCGTTTTTATTTACAGGCAATGAAATACCCGATATCCCCCATTATTTAATTAAAAAATCACAAATTGAAGATGAATGGGGGAAATTCGTCCGTGCGACAGAGACTGTTGCGGCAAAAATACGGCTCCACCTTAAAAACACGGAGCAGGCTATACACAAAGAGCAGTCTGATATTCTGAAAGCCCACCTTATGATGGTCGAAGATATTGATCTTCACGAGCAGATACAGGCTCATCTTCAAACGAAACTTGAAAATGTTGAATGGGCTGTCCGGAGCGTTTCTCATGAAATGACGCAGAAGCTCCTTGGTGCGAAAGACGCGCTCTTGCGGGAGCGGGCGGTTGATATTGCCGATATTTCTCATGAAATTCTTAATGAACTTCTTTCGATTCATGAAATTTCGCTTTCGGATCTGAGTGAAGATGTGATCGTGGTTGCCCATGACTTGCTCCCTTCGCAGGCGATTACCGCAGACAAGAAACATGTCAAGGCCCTGGTTTGTGAGGCGGGCGGCAAGACCTCTCATGTGGCGATTTTAGCGCGCTCTTTTGAAATACCGGCCATTATGGGAGTTTCAAACGCGACTCGAGAGATACATAACGGTGATCTTTTGATTGTAAATAGTGAAAGCGGTGCGGTGATTATTAATCCTGATGAAAAAGAGTTAAAGAAACACCGATCAGCAATACTGGGACTTGAAAAACATCACCAAAAAGACCTTGCCCTGTCTGCTCTTCCCGCCGAAACAAAAGACGGTATACGTTTTTCACTCAACGCGAATATTGAGCTTCCTTCCGATGTTGATAAACTTGAGCCTTATGGAGCCGAGGGTATCGGGCTTTTCCGCACGGAATTTTTGTTTTTAGCAGCAATCGGGGCAACGGGGGAAGAAACACAGTATGACGCATACAGCACCGTTATCAAAGCAATGAACGGCGCTCCGGTTAAAATTCGTACTTGTGATGCCGGTGGTGATAAAATTTTACCGGAGTTTTTTCCGGTAGAAGAAAAAAATCCTCTTTTAGGCTGGAGGGCAATACGGTTTAGCCTTGCCATGCCGGAAGTGTTTAAAGCCCAGCTCAGGGCAATACTCCGCGCCGGCGTACACGGGAATGCGGAAATTATCTTTCCGCTGGTCTCCGGTATTGAGGAACTTGACAAAGCGCTTGCTTTATTGGAGGAAGCAAAGGAACAATGCAGACAAAACGGAGATCCTATTGCGGAAAACATCAAAGTCGGAGTTATGATCGAAGTTCCTTCGGCAGCGCTTACCGCCGATATACTCATTAAAAAAGTTGACTTTTTCTCGATAGGTACCAACGATCTCGTTCAATATTCTCTTGCTGTTGATCGGGGCAACGAAAAAGTAAGCTATCTTGCCAGCCCCACCCATCCGGCGATACTCCGCTTGATAAAAATGACCATTGAAAAAGCCCATCAAGCCGGTAAAAAAGTGTCCTTGTGCGGCGAAATGGCAGCTTCTCCCTTTTTTACTCCGCTTCTTATCGGACTTGGCCTTGATGAATTCAGTATGCACCCAAGCGCTATTCCCCGGGTAAAGAGCATTATTCGAAACTGTCTTTCTGATGACTGTAAAAAACTTGCGCAACGTGCCCTTAAGCGGCAGTCCGGGGAAGAAGTAAATAAACTCCTCGAAAAATTCAGTTCGGCCCATCTGATGTATTGCGAAGAGCTGATATCTTCCACTGTCCTTTAACTCAAACGAGAAATGCGTTTTTCATTCCGGAGCCTTTTCTTGCAGTTTACTCCGCAATTCTCTGATTAAAATTGATGATCTATCCGCCTTTTCGTATTATAAATTATCATGTGAACGAATATGCCTTCTGAAGGGGGTGTCGGAGAAGACCGGAGCCGCGAAGCGGCGAGGACTTCGGAGACAGGGGGAAGGCGTTCCCCCTCATAAAAATTGAGATTATTCTTCGGCGAGAATCTTTTGTTTTTCGGCTATTTTTTTGAGTACGATGGTTGAAAGGATTCGATATTTTTGGGGAAGTGCCCTTCCCTCGGGTTTGTTGTACTGCGCAAGCAGCGCGTTAAATTCTTCTTTGGCTATGCTGTATTTTTTTTGTTTATAGTGGATAAATGCTATCTGATAATCGGCACCGCACACGGCTTCCTGGTTTTCCGGAAAGCGTTCCCGAATGACCTCAAAGTATTGAATTGCCTGATTATCCCTGTCTTTGTCCATTGCGATCTGTCCCATCTGCGTGATTTCTGCTGTTGTCGCATTTTCGGGGACGACTACAGGGCCTGAAAAACAAGCAGATGCAAAACACAAAATCGCAGTAAACAGAAAAAGCCATTTAAAACTTGTCATTGTTTTATTATTATCAAAAAAGGGGTTTTTGGGTAGAGGGTTAAAAAAGGGTATGGGCCGGAAGCTTGTCCCGTTCTTGCTAAACCCCATTACTACGGTAAACGCCATGTCCGGCTTAACGTAATGCTTGTATCGGCTATCCAAAGGGTATTCGGATTCATCGGGTTGATGTCCGCGCGTATATTTAACAAGGGAGAACTGAGCTCAACCCCGAAATACATTTCAAAACTAAGACCTCCGTATTCTACCCTGTTTTTGTCATAGAGTGCTGAAATCCAGGACTGTACAAACAGGTTTGATGTAATATACTTCCCGACAGAAAGTGTTGTATTATCAAAGTAATTCCATACAGTCGGATCGCGCTGCTCCGGTTTCGAAAATGCCGCCTGAAATAAGGCGTTCTGTAAAGCCTGAGTCCGCGCGGAGAACATATCAACATGTAAGAAATCGCGTATATTGCGTTCAAAACGCCGGACGATCTGAAATTGCGCGAGTATATCGGTTGTTGAGGCAAGGAAGGGGCGCAATATCTGATTATTGTCTTCACTTGGAGTTCCTGTTATCGTATTTCCCAGTATCGAAAGGATTTCTACCTGAGAGAGAGGCGGATCAGACTGGATAATCGGCTGCAAAGAATTGATCGCCTGGTTCTCTATAACAACAAATATTCGAACCGGGCCTTCGTTGGCTTGATCCCGTGTTTCAGCAAAGGCGCTTATACGGGGATCAAATTTAATTTCATTTTCATTAAAAACCAGCCTGCCGTCCGTGATATAAAAACTTCGCTGGAAATAAAATAATTCCCCGCCGCGTAAATTCACGTCTCCGACTAAAGAAAATTTTTGTGTAAGCGTATCACCGGTAATACGCAAAGAGTCTCCGGCATTGGCACTTGCGCGGAGTATCGGATAGCTCGCGTTCGGCCAGAGAAATTCAACTTTCCTATCGGCATGTATCGTTAAATCTGTTTGAATAAAAATATCCAAAAGTGCCTCTTCGTCAATCATTGCCTGTCTTTGTTCAGGGCTCAACATATCCATAGTGATAATTGAATCACTGCCGGTAAGTTCCCCTTGAACAAACAAGTTGTTATTGCTCATGCCAAAAGAAATATTCCCGCTGACGAGTCCGGCCGCCGATACTCCTGAAATATCAACGGCGTACGGGATCGGTTTATTCGGACGAGCTGCAATGCTTATTTCAAAATCACGGGGCAGCCAGCGTTCAATATAAAATGATCCGGTAATGTATCCCTCTCCCTGACCTGCCGGGGCAAGTATCGGATCAAAATACATTTCATTGCCTTCAAGGTGCAAGGTCACCGGGGCAGGCCCTATTTCTTCGCTTAAATATTGGGGGATCTTCATTTTTACTCCGTAGCCTTTTGCTATGCCAAAAATATTCGGGTCCGCGATATTGCCCGCAATACGAATATCAGCAAGAACAAAACCCCCGGTACATTGAACTAATAGATCGTCCGGAAAGAAATTCCATAACTTATCAAGGTCGATATACAAATCAGATGTATTTATGTTCACGGTATTCTTGTTTATTACTCCGAATACATCCCCTATAAGCGGGGATGGAGCAGAAAAACTCGCGTAAAAAGAACCGTTTGTATCAATTTGAGCGTCAAGCATATCTTCCGGGCCGCCTGAAAGTTTTATCATATTTCCTAATCTTGAAAAATTAAAATCAAATTGATTGGGAGAGTCCGGGTATAAAAAATAAGCATTTTTAAAACTAAGTCTGCCGGAAAATTCTTTAAACGCACGTTCAAAATCAAACCATGATTCGGTTTTGGCAAAATCAACGTTCATGTCTAAATCCGCATACAGATCGGGGTTACCGGCAAGCGCACTAAGCTTGACTTTTGCTTGCAAGATGTTTTGAGACCTATCTATGCTGACAGAAGGAAATTCAGCGATAAAATTAGCATAACTTATGCGTGTGTGTATAAGCTCGATTTTTTCATGGTTTAACGCGCCTTTACCCGATAGAAAAAGCTCGTTCCCCGCAACTCGTCCTTTAAGGGATTCCAGATCAAAAAGCGCATTAAAAGCGCCGTCATGCTCGATAGTAAACGCCATAACTCCGTTTACCGTCATATTTGAGGAATACCGAAAGAAGCGATAAATTTTAAAATTGACTGCCTGTACAGCTAAATCAAAGACATCATCCCGCTTCGCGCCCTGCACGCTGAAATTTTCAGTGCCGTCCTTATTACCCAGGAGGAGGCGCAGGCGCGGTTTATCACTCTCGTTCTCCGTGGGATCCGATTCTTTAAAAGAGAAAAACCCTTCTCCTTGCAGCGGGTCTTTGCCGTCATCAAAAAATAAACGCGGGAAATAAATCCTGTCCTGATTGATATTCCCGCTTATCTGTATAAGAGACGAACTGGTTGAGTACAATAAATTATGTATATCAAGATAATCCACCGCAAGATTCCAATTTTCGTTTGAAATATAATAAAAATTCGCGTTAAGTGATAAAAACGCGCTTTTTGATAAAGTCGGGAGAACCATAGAATCAACCAAAAGCGAACCGCCAATAGTACCGTTTCTGTTAAAAACCGCATTGAGCGCGAGATTATACATTCCTGTTATATTCAAAATTCTTTTATCAAGAAAGCTGCCTTTAATTTGATAGGGAACCTGATTGATGATACTTTCCGCGTCAAAGGTAATTTTGTTCAGATTCGAATAATCCGCTTTTGCTTTAAGATCAATCTCGCCGTCATAAGAAATATGACATTCGGATAACTCAAATAGTTTATCAGAGCCTGATATTGAGGCAAGAACGATAATATCCGAAGCACCATGATACGCAGCAACAAAATGCGGAATTTTATACGTCATGCTTTTAAAATCGGTGAATAAAGAAATATCCATTGTTACAAATATATCACCGGTAAAATTCTGCAAGAAACCGTTTCTCTGCGGGAATTCAAAAGGGATGCCGCCTATATTAATTAAATCATTTAAAGCAAATGAATCAAGGTTGCCGCTGAGCGAAAGAGAATTGTGCTTTATATTAAAATCCGCTTCTGCGTTAATTCTTGATACACTCACTTCCTCGTATGATTCAACATTGTTAAAACGCAGGGCGGATAGAGAAATGAGCCAGTTTTCTTTGTTGCGTATCATTTCAATATCAAAAGCACTTAAATTGGTATCGCCGATTTTAAGCTCATCGGCAAATATACTGATTCTGTGTGCCTGGCTTGAGCATAAAAAATCTCCGCTTACAGGACTTGATGTTCCGTTTTCACCGTTTTCACCAAAGTAAAAATTCTCAAACCCCAGTATCCCGTTTGGGGACAAGGAACTAAAAATAAAGCTGCCGGTATAGGAAACCATCCCGCGGGAAAGGATGAGTTTTAATGTTTTAAAATGGATACTCTTTTCATTCCCGCTTGCATCAAGTGTAAAAGTTCCCGTTCCTAACGGAGCGGACTCCGGCAAACTTCCGGTAAAATCAGTACGGTAGTTTATCCGTTGGTCTTTTGCTATTGACAAAAAACCGCTGCCCTTAAAGCGTGCGGCAAGCCAGGCATTGTAAGGCGCCATGCGGCCTTTAAGCGTAATAGTATCAGAGAGCGAAAAATTATCGGCGATTAATGTTGTATAAAAAAATGAATTGGAAAAACGGGCAATAAAAGAAATATCATAGGGGAGTTTATCATCAATTTTCTGTACAGACATAAACTCCTCTGTCCATACCGTGAGCAGTCGGGTTCGCTTTACCACAAATAATTCCGTGGATATTTCAGGAAGAAGAATATTAAACTCGCCCCGTATGACCTCAAAATCAAAGAGTCCTTCAGCTTTTCCGGGAATTGAGACATAAAACGGCTCATTCATAAGTCCGCTTAGGCTTAGTTCCGCTTTCCAATCAGCCCGAAGGACTAAACTCTTTCCCCTGATGTATGAATTAAGCGAAAAAGAGTTAAAGGCGATTTTGTGATCCGCGATATTCAGGCGGATTGAGCCTTTGTTAATACGAATATTAAAATTTTCAGGTAATGTATAAACGAAATCACGAAAAACCTCGTGTATCATCGGAAAAACCAACACAGGATCAGGCTTCTTTTCCGTTGTAGTGCCGGATTCTTTTTCGTCGACCTTTTTTTTAAACAGCTTCTGAAACTCATCCTGTGATTTTATGTTGATACTCGGTTTGTCAATAATTACGGACGATACGGAAGAGAGCAGCGACAAATAACGGATGTCCTGAGCACCCCCCCCCTCATGGCTCTGAGGGTCTGAGTCTGATTCACCGGAGATATGCCATATTTCGCGTAAAAGATCCCACAAAGAATATTTAATACGGAGTCGTTCTATGGTTAGAATCGCGTTTTCTTTGCCGCGGAGCTCATCGCCGTTGTTATACACCGAAAGTCCCCGTAAATCAATTGTTCCAAAAACAGAAGGGCCCATACCGGCGTAGTAAATTTTTTTATCAAGTATTTTTTCGGCCTGTTCGATGTAAGCATCACGTGTTTCGGTGATACGCTCAAAGAGCTCCTGCTGCAGAGGATAAAAAAGCAGTACCGAAAATGCGGCAAGCAGCCCAAAAACGAGAATTTCTATTATAATATCAAGCGCTTTTTTGCTCAATTTGATCATGCTATGGGGGCTTCTCCGCAAAATTCCCGTGTCATTTTCTTTAGATGGGGGGAAAGCTGTCTTAAACCCCCGCGTTTACTACTACAGCTCTTGAAAAAGCCGCGTCCGTGTTGTAAGCAAATTCACCCTTATCCCGTATCATTATAGGCATACCGGCACGGTGAGACACAATGCACCCCTGAATTACAGAGAACGAAACCTATTCTATCATACCCTCTTCCTTGTTCTGTTGACAGTGCCCACGTAGGGTAATGAGGTAGAGGGTATAGGGGTAAAATAGGGTTTAGGGTTTAGGGTTTAGGGTTTAGGGTAGAGGGTTTTGGTTTTACCAGAAATCCTGCCCCATACCCTTCTCTCCCCTTTCCGTCCTTCGTGCCCTTTGAGCTTAGTATTAAGCGGGCACGGGCGAGCGGAACTCAGCGGCA
>JAITXS010000088.1 GCA_031284645.1 Spirochaetaceae bacterium
CCACTACCCCTGACCCAAAATCCAAGGAGAAGGGTAGTAGGGAAGAATAGGGTCGTAGGGTTCGGGGTATAGGGTAGGGGCTTTCTAGTAAAACCAAGACCCAATACCCCTTACCCATAACCCTATTTAGACCCTTGCCCCAATCACCCTACTGTTATTTTTTAGTATTTCCTTAGCTTCTTTGGGAGTGTATCCCTGTTCAAGAAGATCACACAAGCTGTCAATGCCTTCTTCTCTGCCTCTGTCAATACCCACTTCAATACCTCTGTTAATGCCCACTTCAATACCTTCTTCTCGACCCTCGCCACGGCCTTCTTCGCGGGCAACTTCCAGGGCGTCGTCCCAGTTCCATTCGGTAAATAGCATATTATTAACCTCCGTAGAGTTTTCTCCCAGAAAATCTTTTAAAATACCATGTTCGATACACCAGTTTACGGCTTTTCCAAGCGCCTTTTCAAGGCGTTCCGTGCTCCCCAAACCCTCCATGCCCTCAAACTCCGCATGAAACTCACGGGCCTTGGCAACCAGTGTTTCATATTCATCCAGCGTTTTACACTTTTCCGCAAGATATCTGTTTTTGCCTTTATTGATGTTGTAAACACTCACGTTTAACTCCAGGCTCGGTTCACCGGTATTTTTTTCGGTAAAAGCATCCGAAAGTTTCAAGCTGCTTTTTTCAGGATATTCGTCCGGGCCGTTGTACAGGACATAGAACTCGGGACGGGGAATCTTTAACAATGTGCACCGGTAGATTGCCTGTTTATCCTTGATTATTTTCTCGTAAATCCGCGTTGCGTAGCCCAGGATACGCAACGGCATATTCGGACTTATCGTAGACTGGTGCTCAATGAGGACGATGATTTTATTGCCCAGCAAAAACGAGATATCGTTCTTGCGGTCTTTAAACAGGACCTCCGAAAGGGTATTTATTTCAAGCGGCACGGAGGCATCGCAAGCAGAGCCCGAGACGGCGCTATACAATTCCCGCAGGCGTTCGCCATCGCTAAAAATCCGTACAAAAACACTGTCCTTATATTTTTTGTTTATAGCCATGATGCTCTATTTATAGCGAATTACGTGTTTTTTGCTTTAATACATCTGCAAAAAAGTGTAAAATGCAGCATGGCAGGGGATTCCTGATAAGAACTATACCCCGCAAGCAAGGATAGTAGGGTTATGGGTATTGGGTATAGCAATATCAGACATCCACTACCCTTCCCCCCGAAGCAAAGAGCTAAGGGCTTCGGGACGATACAGGATTTCTGGTAAAACCAAAACCCTATACCCCTCTACCCATAACCCTATTTAGACCCTTTACCCAAAACCCCAATTACTGCCTGAAATCTTGACACAAAACGAGGAAGGATATTATATTTAACCAGTTTCATTATTTTAAGGAGGCTTTTATGGCGGTTGCAGGTTTAGTTTTGGGTATACTCAGCGCTCTTGGCGCATTTATTCCTTTTGTAGGTTTCTTCGCATGGGTAATTGGTGTTGTCGGCATTGTGTTAAGTGTGCTTGGCAAGAAAAAACTGATCGCAGAGGGTAGCCCGACCGGTATCGCGACAGCGGGTTTGGTTCTTAGTATCATCGGCACTGCTCTTGCCGTTGTTGGTTTTATCTGTGCAGTATGCACTCTTGGTGTCATCGGCGCTGCCGGACTATAATTTATTAAACTGATATGATGCTTTTCTCTTTGGGGAAAAGCATCACGGAGAGACCCGCTTTCTGTCGCGGGGGAAAAGACTAGCCTCTTTTACATTAGCAAGGTGCAGAACTCTCGCGGTAAGCCGTTCACATCCTATTGCAAAACCGCCGTGCGGCGGGCATCCGTATTTTAAAAGCCGCAGATAGCCATCCTCAAAATCTTCCGCCTTTAATCCGAATTTCGGTAATGTTTCAAGAAAAGTCTTATAGTCATGTTGGCGCCGCCCGCCTGTGGTAATTTCAAGCCCGCGAAAAAGAGCATCAAAACTCATCGTGCATGTCGCGTCAAGCGGATAGGTGTAAAAAGGGCGATAGCGCCGGGGAAATTCATTAACAAATACAAGGGCGCTGCCGTGTTCTTTTTCAGACCATTCACAGACAAAACGTTCAGCCTCGGGATTAATGTCAAAAATCCGGGCACCCTTCTTTTTTGACGCTTCATGATTGGCGATCTTTATCGCTTCTTCATAGGGAATAATCGGAGATTTCTCAACGGATTCCGGGGACGGAACGGACGCGCCGTTTTCGGCCCACAGGGCAATATCGGCGGCATTTTTACGTTCAAGCTCATCAAAAATATGGGCGAGAATGCCCTTTTCAAGTCCTATCAAATCCCGTTCCGACTCAATAAAGGCCATCTCGACATCCATTGAGACATATTCGTTCAAATGACGCGGAGTGTCGTGTTTTTCCGCACGATAGGCCGGAGCAACCTCAAAAACCCGTTCAAGCCCGCTTGCCACCATAGTCTCTTTGTAAAACTGGGGTGACTGGGCAAGGCAGACTTTCTTATCAAAATATTCTACTTCGAAAAGCTCTGTCCCACCCTCAGTGCCGCCGGAAACAAGCTTGCTCGTCTTGATCTCTGTAAAATCCTTGTCCCGCAGATAAGCAGAAAAAGCCTCGATAATGGTCGCCTGTACCTTAAAAATCGCACGTATCTTTGGGTTACGCAGTGAAAGCAGGCGGTAATCCAATATAGCCTCAAGACCAATCTTTGCTATATCGGCGTTTACCTGATACGGCAGATCGTTTGCCGCACGACTTATACACTCAAGGGCGCTTACTCGGAGTTCTGCTCCGCCCGGGGCTTTTTCATTAAGCTCAGGCTGTCCTCGTACACTGATCACCGATTCAAGGGTTAAATCGTGTTTTTCGCTTAAAACAAGCTGAACAATACCGCTCCTGTCACGGAGCAATACAAAACTCAGTGCCCCAAGTTCCCGAATTCGGTGAACCCAGCCTGAAAGAACTATCTCTTTTTCGCCTTTTTCTGCGGCAATTTTTATATCTTTTGCTAAAACCCTCATGAATAAACCTCTTGTGCCTGAGAATTGAGATGTCAACACATTCTACCTGAGAAAATTTAAATTATAGAGTTGGAATAGAAGAGCTTTTCTTCTTATTCCAACTCCGCGAACTAATACTCGCTTCTGCCTCGACGGGTTTTTTTCATCAATTTTCTGCGGAAAGCTTTGTTCTTTCGGTTAAGGATGGTAGATGGTTTTTCGTAATATTCACGTTTTTTGAATTCTCGAATGATTCCTTCTTTTTCGACCATTCGTTTAAAACGTTTAATAGCTTTTTCCAGCGGTTCGCTGTCGTCTACGCTTATATGCGCCAATATAATCACCTCCTTTCCCTTGGGTTAAGTTCATGTTATGATTATATACCCTTTTTTTAATTTATGCTATACTCTTTTCGAAGAGGAGATACCATTGAAAGTCCGCACAAAAGCTTATGGCGATATTGATATAGACGAAAGACAAAAACTAATGTTTCCCGACGGGTTGTTCGGCTTTGAAAATTTAAAAGATTATGTCTTGCTTGACGGAGAAACGACTCCTTTTTTTTGGCTTCAATCTTTGGACAGCAGGGAGACGGCCTTTGTTTTAGTTGATCCTTTCCTCTTTTGTCCTGATTATGAAATGGATATTAGCGATGATGAACTTGCAAAAATAGGGCTAAAAAGCCCCGAAAATATGCTGTTTTTTTCGATTTTGACAATTCCGGCTGACAACGGCCCCATGACGGCAAATCTTCAGGGGCCCATTATTATTAACCGCGACACGCGTTTGGCAAAACAGGTTGTTTTAAGCGACACACGGTGGAAGACAAAACACAATGTCCAGGAAGAACTTGCCAAGTCAAAGAAGGCCCCATGCTGATATTATCCCGTAAAACAGACGAAAAAATTGTCATAGGCGATAACATTATTGTTTCAATCATTGAAGTACGAGGGGAACAAGTGCGTCTGGGCATCAATGCGCCGAAAAATGTTAAGGTCTATCGGGAAGAAGTCTTTGAGGCAATCAGTGCTGAAAATAAAGCCGCCGCCGAATCCCAAGCGGTACTGCCAAAGGTCGAATTCTTAAAAAAGTAGCGGGACAGCAATCCTTATTTTGTAAATATTGTACAGGGCGGCTTTGTCCCCTGATTTCCGTATCGTTTGATGTGGCACGAAAAAAAACGACCGGTAGAATAGTTTTAAAAATGAATTACAGATTTTCACGGAGGAGCAGAGCATGGAGCAGTTCGCGAATATTGTTAGTACAATAGACGGTTGGCTTTGGGGGCCTTGGGTTCTTGTCTGGATTTTGCCGTTAACGCATGTTTTTATGACAGTCAGGACGGGATTTATTCAGAAAAAACTTCTCCTTGGGATTAAACTTTCCGTTACAAAAGATGCGGACGGAACCGGCGATGTCTCTCAGTTCGGCGCACTTACCACGGCGCTTGCCGCTACCATCGGAACAGGTAACATCATCGGCGTTGGAACGGCTATCGCACGGGGAGGCCCGGGCGCGGTTCTCTGGATGTGGCTCATGGGGGTATTCGGAATCGCGACAAAATATGCGGAAAGCCTTATTGCGGTAAAATACCGTGTCCGCACGGAAGACGGCACCATGCTCGGAGGTGCGATGTACGCATTGGAACGCGGCTTAAAGATGAAGTGGCTTGGCGTGCTTTTTGCTGTTTTCGCGGCCTTGGCGTCTTTCGGCATAGGCAATGGAGTACAGGCCAATGCCGTTGCCACACTGCTGAATGAAACCGCTCCTATTTCGATAACTTTGACCGGAATTGTCAATGGTGATCTCGGTCGATCATCGGTGGAAATTCCTATCTATATCACACAGCTTGTTGCGGGTGCCGTGATGGCAGTACTTGTCGGTATGGTTATTCTTGGCGGTATCAAGTCAATTTCAAAAGTTTGTATAGCTTTAGTGCCCTTTATGGCTCTTTTTTATGTTTTTGGCTGTATTGTCATCCTTGTTATAAACCATTCGTATATATTTCCGGCAATCGCGTTAATCTGCAAGTCTGCTTTTTCTTCCGATGCGGCGACCGGCGGTTTTGTCGGTTTTGCGCTTAGCAAAGCCATTCAGTTTGGGTTTTCACGGGGACTCTTTTCCAATGAATCGGGGATGGGTTCCGCGCCTATAGTCGCGGCCGCAGCGAAAACAAGAAATCCTGTCCGTCAGGCTCTTGTTTCCAGCACCGGTACTTTCTGGGATACCGTGCTTATCTGTTTGATAACCGGTATTGTTATTATCAGCACCGTGCTTGCTCATCCCGAAATAAATACCGGTGTGGTAAACGGCGCAACACTTACCCATAATGCTTTTATGCAGATTACCGGTTTCGGGCCTTTTGTCCTGACCGTCGCGCTCATTGTATTTGCTTTTTCCACGATTCTCGGATGGTCATATTACGGGGAGCGTTGTGTTGCCTATCTCTTTGGTTCCAAAATCATCCGAAATTACCGGATTATCTTTGTCCTTGTCGTTTTTATAGGAGCCATAGCTCCGCTTGACCTTGCGTGGAATATCTCGGACATACTGAACGGTCTTATGACCCTACCCAACATAATTGCCATGATTTTACTCAGCGGCGTTATCGCGAAGGAAACAAAGAAATACCTGAATAACATTGATGCGATTGACGCGGATGCCATTCCGCTTAGAACTGAGCTTATCGTTAAAAGCAAAAAAGGAATAAGCTCAAAGGAGTAAAAATCATGCCTATTGTTTTTTCAAAATCAGCCTTGCTTGAAATTGACGTCCAAAACGACTTTTGCCTTCACGGCGCTCTTGCCATCACGGACGGAGACGGTGTCATCCCGCCTTTAAATGACACGGCCCGTTCTTTTGCGGAACACGGTGCGCCTGTTATTGCCACACAAGACTGGCATCCTGCAAAACATTGCTCGTTTGTGTCTTCGGGTGGGACTTGGCCCCCGCATTGTGTACAAGGGAGTCAGGGTGCGGAATTACATCCCGCCTTGGATAAAAATCCTCTTAGCTTGATCCTCCGTAAAGGATTTCGTCCGGATATGGATTCTTATTCGGCTTTTTTTGAAAATGACCGAAAAACTCCGACCGGTCTTGCCGGATACCTTAAAAGCCTCGGACGCGAAACCGTTTATATAGGCGGTTTAGCGACGGATTACTGTGTGCTGTACAGTGCGCTTGATGCGGTCGCGCTAGGTTTTAGAACTTTGGTATTTGCAGACTCGGTGCGTGGCGTAAACATACCGGAAGGATCCGTTGTAAAAGCTTTTGTATCCATGAAAGCCGCCGGAATAACAATTATATGAATTAAAGACCTTGACTACAGTAATTCCGGCTGAAAAAACATCCGGTAATAAAAAAAATAGTATTGTATAGGTTAGGAGAATAATATGTTGCAAGGGAAAAAAGCGCTGGTTACCGGGGCTTCACGAGGGATAGGACGCGCCGTAACGGAGAGATTTCTTGCCGAAGGCGCGGAAGTATGGGGGATCAGCACGAAAGAGCCCTCGGATCTGCATGAACGCATAGAACAGGCAGAAGGAAGATTGCACTGGCAGAGCGCGGACTTATCTCAGCTTGAAAGTGTTGAGCCGCTTATTGAGTCGATGGTTAAAGAAACAGGCGGCTTTGATATCCTCGTAAATAACGCCGGTATTACCCGTGACAATCTTTCGTTCAGGATGAGTCTTGCCGACTTCCAAAAAGTTCTTGACCTCAATCTTACTGCCGCCTTCCTGCTTGCGCGTACCATAGGGCGCGATATGATTCGAAAGCGCTCAGGTTCAATTATCAATATGTCAAGCGTGGTTGGTATTCATGGTAACGGCGGACAGGCAAACTATGCGGCGGCTAAAGCCGGGCTTATCGGTGTTACAAAAAGTATCGCAATGGAAGCGGCGGGCAGAGGCGTTCGGGTAAATGCGATAGCGCCGGGATTTATAGCTACCGATATGACTGCGGCAATGAGCGCCGAGGCAAAAGAAAAAGTTTCCTCCGCAATCCCAATGAAGCGGTTGGGGCAGCCGGAAGATATTGCCGCGCTTGCCCATTTTCTTGCGAGCGATGAATCTGCGTATATTACCGGACAAGTCATTCCTGTAGACGGCGGTATGTTTTTTTAGGAGCTCTCTATGTATGAATATAAAACACACGGCACCTGTTCTGTTGCCCTGCGATTCGATATAAACGAAAATAAAATTCATCATGTCGAATTTGACGGCGGCTGTAACGGTAATTTAAAGGCAATTGCCAAACTTGTGGAAGGCATGGATGCACAAGAATGTATCGGAAAATTAAAAGGCATTCGTTGCGGCTATAAACCTACCTCCTGCGGAGATCAGCTGGCTGCCGCGATTGAGCTTGCCCTTGAAAATACATAATCTTTTTCGCAGTCATTACTGAAACAAATGGTGCTGCTGTGATTTAGAAAATATTGTATTACCACATACAATTGGTAATATAATGCCGGTCCGGGGATTTTTCAAAACGAGAAATCTTTAAGGATAAGCCGGTACTCTGCAATATTAGCCGCACGGACAAGGGAATTTCTGAGTGCCGCGGCACCCGGACATGCTTTTAGATACGCGCAAAAAACTTTCCTCATTTCAAGACAGGCTTTCTTTTCCCCCAGCTCTTGGGAGAGCAGTTCTAAATGGCGGAAGGCGGTTCTAAGGCGCTCGGTATACGGGGCACTTTCATGTGCGCCGGTCAAGAGGAGAGAACGTGTTTCCTCAAAGACAAAGGGGTTGCCCATAGCGCCCCGGGCAAACATCACGGCGGCACAGCCGGTTTCTTTTAACATACGTGCAGCATCTTGCGGCGTGTATAAGTCGCCCGATCCGCTTACGGGAACCGGCAGCCGTGCGGCAAGATCCGCAATATGCCGCCAGTCGCTTTTACCTTCGTAAGCCTGAGCTCTGGTTCTCGGGTGCAGACTCACCATTGCTGCCCCTGCCTCAACGGCGGCATCGGCACATTCATTGTAATTTATCGAATGGGCATCCCATCCCGAACGTATTTTAACGCTTACGGGGATTGGCGTAACAGCTTTTACAACAGCAGAAACAATACGGGCCAATTGAGCCGGATTCCCTGTCAGTGCGGCTCCGGCACCGGTCTTGGTTACTTTTGGTACCGGACAACCCGCATTTATATCAATAAGCGCAGGTTTGTATGACAAGACAATTTTCGCCGCCGCCGCCATCACTTCGGGAGAAGCGCCAAAAAGTTGAATCGCGTACTGTTTTTCGTTTTCCGCCCTCCGCAAAAGAACTTCTGTCCGCCACGGCGCGCGAATCAAAGCTTCGGATGAAATCAATTCGGTAAACGTAAAATTCGCTCCCTTTTCCAGACACAGCGAGCGGAAGACCCTGTCCGTATATCCTGCAACCGGAGCAAGAAAAAGATTCCCGCTCAAAGAAAGAGATCCGATTTGTATAGGCTTGTAGAGGCTCATGCTATTATGATATTATTTTTTTCTAATAAAGAAAAGTAAAAAGGTGCGCTCTCTTCATTGCAAGAAAAAAATGCTAAAGAGCTGCTCAAAACAGAGCGCCTAAAAATAAAATCGTAATAATTTTATTTTAAAATACACAATATCGGAGTGGACATGACATTTGCATTTTGTAAAAAGATTTTTGGAGTGAGCATCGCTGCGGCGTTTGTTTTTATCTTGGCTATTTCCTGTAAATCAGATGAAAAAAAATACGGAACACTAGGCTCTCCGGGTGATAAGGTTCCGCTTGTAAGCGAGGCCAGACACGGTGTTCTGCCAAATGGTTTAAGCTATTATGTTCTTGAAAATAAAAAACCGGGGAACCGCGCCTATTTAACGCTTGCCGTTGACGCCGGTTCTGTGCTGGAAACAGACGACCAGCAGGGGCTTGCTCACTTTGTGGAACACATGGCGTTTGAGGGAACAAGCCGTTTTCCCAAAAATGAGCTGGATACTTATCTGCGCTCGCTGGGCATGCGTTTTGGCCCTGACTTTAATGCGTTTACCTCTTATGAGGAGACCGTATATGAGATTGTCGTACCCACGGAAGCAAACAGCGAAGGGGTCAAGCAGATTCCGGAGAAAGCGCTTGAAATACTCGATGATTGGACTCATTCGATTTTATTTCAGTCCAACGAAGTTGATAAAGAACGCCTGATTGTTTTGGAAGAATACCGAAGCCGCCTTGGTGTTGCCGACAGGATGTACAAAGTTCTCCTGCCGGTTTTATTTGAAGGCTCTCAATATGCCGAAAGGCGGCCCATCGGTGTACCCGAGGTTATTGAAAACGCGCCGCCTGATGTACTCAAAACTTTTTATAATAAATGGTACCGAGCCGATAATATGGCTGTTATCCTGGTTGGTGATTTTGACGCAGAGAGCGTAGAAGAGTCGCTTCTTTCGCATTTTACCCTGCCGAAACCTGACTCCCCGCTTGATAAACCAATATACGATCTTCCTCCTCCGCAGAAAGGGAATGTTAAAACGCTTATCTTTACGGACAGCGAAGAAACATCCACCGATATAGCCTTATACTATAAACGGCCTTTTAAACCACAGAACAATAGTCTTGAAGATTTTAGAAATGCGTTGATAGATTCTCTTATTGATACCATGCTCGGTTTCCGTTTTGAGGAGGCCGAACAAAAAATTGACACCCCGTGTTTTAATATAGGATCGGCTAACTTCCGTTATGTAAGGCGATCATTATACTATTACATGGGCGCTACGGCAAAAACAGGCCGCGCGGCTGAAACATTAAAAATGCTTTTAGAGCAAAAAGAATCTCTTGGGCGTTACGGATTCCTTGACAGTGAAATTGAAAGAGCAAAACAGGACTTTCTTGCCTCATGGGAAGAACGTGCCGCCGAAAAAGAGAAAATTAATTCACAGGAATATATAAGTTCTTTTACCGGTCATTTCCTCAGGAAAGAAGATGCCGCCGGTGTTGATTGGATTTTAGACGCCGTAAAAACACTCCTCCCGCTTATCAGTGCGAAAGACCTTCATAATGCGGTAAAAGATTATTTCTCGGCGGGTGATCTTTTGGTTTTCATCAGCGCAAATGAAGCTGATCGGGACAGCCTGCCTTCGGATGATGAAATTATTTCTCTTGTAAAAGAGAGTACAAAGTTAAAACTCGAAAAACCCAGGGACGCCGTGATAAACGGTGAGCTTTTAAGAGATCTGCCGGCAAAGGGCAGCATCAGCGAGGAATCTATTGATAATGATTCGTCAACCCTGATATGGGATTTAAGCAACGGTGCCCGCGTTCTGTTAAAGAGTACTGAAAATAAAAACGATCAAATTCAATTCTACGCGCTGGCGAAAGGAGGCATAACAAGTGTTCCTTTAAATGATATTCCATCGGCAAAACTTGCCTCTGAAATCACCAATGCTTCCGGCGTCGGCGATTGGAATTTAAATGAGATTACCAAAATGTTGACAGGTAAACAGGTATCCCTTTCATTTAACGCTTCTCTGTGGGCCCGAAGCATCGAAGGGAGCAGCACAAACGCCGATTTAAAAACTTTTTTTGAATTATTATATCTTCGCTATACCGCCCCGCGTCTTGAGGAGGAAGCAGCGGAAATTATAAAAGAACAACACAAAACAATTTTGGCGCAAAAATTGGATAATCCCGAATCATATTTTTATGATGAGGCGCAAAAAATTATATATGACAATAATCCGTATATTATTTCGCTCCAGGGACAGGACATTGAAAACTTCGATATTGAAAGCGCCCGGAGCTTTATCTTAAGATGCCTTAATCCCTCTGATTATATTTTTGCTTTTGTCGGGAATATAGATTTGGATGCTATACGCCCGCTTGTAGAAAACTATCTTGCCTCTATTCCGCAAAAAGAATCGTTTAATACTGCGGCGGATATAAAGATTAACTATCCTGATAAATTGGATAAAGCGATTTATAAAGGCAAAGAAGAGAAGAGTCTCGTGTTTTTAAATCATTCCCTGCACAAAAAATATAATGCAAATGATGGTATAACAACAGAAGTTCTTTCCGCTTATCTTGATATACTCCTTACCGAAGTGGCACGTCAAAAACTCAATATGGTCTATGGTATTTCACCAAATGTAAGCGCCTCGCCCTTTCCGCCTGACGGCCTGTTAGACGCAAGTGTTTACTTTGTTTGTGATCCAAAACATGTTGAGGGGCTTAGTTCAGCGGTGGAAAATGAGCTGATGAATATTGCCGGCGGCGCTATAGATCCTGATATGTTTAAGAATGCGAAATTGTCCCTGGTAAAAAATCGTGAAACTTTACGGGAAAGCAACGGATATATCGCTCGATCTCTGGCCAATTATTCAAAGATATTCGATCTGCCCTTATCATATATTGACCGTAAAAGCGAACTATATGAAAGCACACAGGCCTCGGATATAATAGCTGCAGCACGATCCCTGTTCAACGGATCCTTCGTTAGAATTGTCTTATATCCTGAAGGAGCAAAATAGTGGCTGTCATTACTATTTCACGCGAGCTTGCCGCACTTGGAGACGATATCGCAAAAGAACTGGGAAGAAAGATGTCGTACCGTTTTGTGAATCGTCAGGCCATTGAAGAACGTATAAAAAGTTACGGTGTAAGCAAAGATCATCTTCAAAAATACGATGAGCGAAAACCGTCTTTGTTTGCCTCTATTTCAGAAGAACGCGACGAGTATCTCCATTATTTAAAACAGGCATTATTTGATGAAGCGCAGGAAGGTAATTGTATTCTTATGGGGCGCGGTGCGTTTGCTCTATTTAGAGGTCTTCCGGCCCTTTTGCCGGTATTTCTGGTCTCCCCAATGAATATTCGCATTGAACGGGTGCGCAGTTATTTCCGTTGTGACGTAAAACGGGCAAAACAGATTATCGCCCAAAGCGACAGTGATCGCGCCGGTTTCCATCGTTATTTTTTTGAAAGCGACTGGAAGGATCCCGAAAATTACTACATCACAATAAATACAAGCAGCGCAACGCCTGCTGTGTGCGCCGAAACCATCGCTCATTTTGCCGGTGTTTTGTTTGATGAAGAAGCGGAAAGGGCCTCGCGTAAAAAACTCAAAGAGCTTGCCCTTGCACAGGCCGTGGTTCATCATATCTTGTACGAAAAAAAGATCGCTATTTATTTTTTGGATGCTTCCCTAAGCGGCACAACGGTAACACTCTACGGTGTTGCGAATTCTGTCCTTATGGTTGATGCAGCACTTGCCGCCGCACTGGAAGTCCCGTCTGTTGAGAAAGCAGTGCCGGAGATTCAAATTGCACAGGACTATTCGGTTATGCCCTAATGGTGCAAAACAGAAAAACGCTTTCAAACAAGAAAATAATTGATACAATCAGGAAAGAACCGACTAAAGTAGTCGGGTTTGGGATATTGTGTTTAAAGGAGGGTAATAGGGCTATGGGTTTAGAGTAGGGCTTTCTGGTATTACCAAACCCATAACCCTACAACCCAATTACCCTAATAAAGGGGTAGTAGGGGTAGAGGGTATAGTAATACAAGATACTCTACCCAATACCCTATTACCCCAGACCCTATTTAGACCCTTGCCCCTATTACCCTACTTTTATTTTTGAGCATTTCTTTAGCCGCTTTTGGGGTGTATCCCTGTTCAAGAAGATCGTAAAAACGGTCAATGCCCTTTTCAATACCCACTTCAATACCTTCTTCTCTGCCTTTTTCAATACCTCTGTTAATGCCCACTTCAATACCTCTGTCGATACCCTTTTCAATGCCCACTTCAATACCTTCGTCACGGCCTTCTTCGCGGGCAACTTCCAGAGCATCGTCCCAATTCCATTCAGTAAATAGCATATTGTTAACCTCCGTAGAGTTTTCTTCTAAAAAATCTTTTAAAATACCATGTTCCATACACCAGTTTACGGCTTTTCCAAGCGCTTTTTCAAGGCGTTCCGTACTCCCTAAACCCTCCATTCCCTCAAACTCCGCATGAAACTCACGAGCTTTGGCAACCAGTGTTTCATATTCATCCAGCGTTTTACACTTTCCCGCAAGATAGGAGTTTTTGCCTTTGTTAATGTTATACACACTTACGTTTAACTCTAAAGCAGGTTCACCGGTATTTTTTTCGGTAAAAGCATCCGAAAGTTTCAACTCTCCCTTTTCAGGATACTCGTCCGGGCCGTTGTACAGGACATAGAATTCAGGACGGGGGATCTTTAATAATGTGCGCCGGTAGATTGCCTGTTTATCCTTGATTATTTTCTCGTAAATCCGTGTTGCATAGCCCAGAATACGCAGCGGCATATTCGGACTTATCGTAGACTGGTGCTCAATGAGGACGATGATTTTATTGCC
>JAITXS010000090.1 GCA_031284645.1 Spirochaetaceae bacterium
ACCGGGGAATGCAACGGATCAGGGGATAGAGTGGGAATCAAGCGACACGAGTGTGGTGGATGTGGACACTAATGGTATGGTAACAATGCTGAAAAGGGGGAATGCGACGATAACGGCAACATCGGCAAGCAACAGGAACGAGAGTGGAACTTGTGAAGTAGAGGTGGCGGTAAGCTTGCCTGTGGTGGATGGGTATAGGACTATACATAGCGGCATAATAGCGATCGACGATATATGGGGAGGTCCTCCAACGTATGATCATAGTGTAACTAGAACTAGCGATATTAGTGTAACATCTTTTGCTATAAGCGAGACGGAAGTGCGCTATGAGTTATGGTATATAGTAAAGGAGTGGGGGGAAAGGCACGGGTATAGCTTTGAGAATAAGGGGCGAGCGGGGAGCAACGGAATGTCGGGGGCTTCTCTTGACGACCCTACTACTGATAAGGATCAGCCGGTAACAAATGTAAGCTGGCGGGATGTGGTTGTGTGGTGCAATGCATATAGCGAGATAACAGGAAGGGAGCCGGTATATAGGGATAGTAGTAATAATGTATTAAGAGATTCGAGACACAAAGGAAGCACTGTATCGCAGTCAACGGCAAATGACGTAGAGAATTTAGTAGTTGAAACGAAGATAGCGTTATATAACGGGTATAGGTTACCAACAGAGACGGAGTGGGAATATGCGGCGAGGGGAGGGGTACCGAGTGATGATGCAGCGTCTGCATGGGCATATGACTATGCGGGGGGTAACACGATAGGTGATGTTGGGTGGAATGTTAGTAATGCAGAGGGCAAGACACATTCTGTAGGGTGGAAGCCGGCGAATAGCGCCGGACTGTATGACATGAGCGGTAATGTGCATGAGTGGTGTTTTGATTCTCAGAGTACGGGTAGTGTATATATATATCGGGGCGGGTGTTATAACAGTGGTTCGCTCACTACACTGCTCGCGCGTAATAGCACCACCACCAATCCCAGCTACGTGGCCAACACTATTGGGTTCCGGCCGGTCTGCCACTGAGTTCCGCTGGGGGAATCTCTAAGTAGTGTAGTTGGGTATGGGGCAGGGGCTTTCTGATAAAACCAAGACCCTATACCCTACAACCCAATTACCCTACTCTTATTTTTCAGCATTTCCCTAGCTTCTTTGGGAGTGTATCCCTGTTCAAGAAGTTCACACAAGCTGTCAATACCTTCTTCTCTGCCTCTGTCAATGCCCATTTCAATGCCTTCTCCGCGGCCCTTTTCGCAACCTTTCCTGAATCCGTCTTCCAAACCCTCTTCGCGGGCAACTTCCAGGGCATCATCCCAATTCCATTCGGTAAATAGCATATTGTTAACCTCCGTAGAGTTTTCTTCCAGAAAATCTTTTAAAATACCATGCTCTATACACCAGTTTACGGCTTTTCCAAGCGCCTTTTCAAGGCGTTTCGTGCTCCCTAAACCCTAAAGAGGGGTAGTAGGGTTCGGGGTTTAGGGTAGTAGATTTCTGATCAGAACTATACCCTATTACCCCTTACCCAATGACCCTATTTCGACCCTCTACCCAAAACCCTACTTTGCGGACGATTGAAACATACTCGTTTTTTATATATAGTAAAATCCCATGAACAAATTTATCTTTGTCTCGGGCGGTGTCTGTTCGAGTTTAGGCAAGGGTGTCGCGGCATCCTCGCTGGGGGCGCTGCTTGAAGGGCGCGGGCTTAATGTACGGATGGTAAAATGTGATCCGTATATTAATGTAGACGCGGGTACAATGAACCCTTATCAGCACGGAGAGGTGTATGTAACTGACGATGGGGCGGAGACCGACCTTGATCTTGGGAACTACGCGCGTTTTACCCAAAGCCCCCTTTCGCGGGCGAATTCAATTACCACAGGGCAGATTTACGAGAGTGTGATCCGCAATGAACGTGAAGGACGTTTCCTCGGGCATACGATTCAGGTGATTCCGCATATCACAGACGAGATTAAGGGGCGGATTACAGCAGTTGCCAAGGAAGATCCCGATACGGATGTGGTAATTGTTGAAATCGGCGGGACTGTCGGCGACATTGAATCTATCCCCTTCCTTGAGGCAGCCCGACAGATGATTCACGAACAAGGGCGGAGTAACGCGATTTCCATACACCTGACCCTGATCCCTGAAGTCGCGCAGCATGAACTCAAGACTAAACCCACCCAACATTCGGTTAAAGCGATGCAGGAACAGGGAATTCAGCCCGACCTGTTGATTTGCCGCGCTCCGGTTATGCTTGATGATGCAACCTGCCGCAAGATCGCTTCTTTTACTAATGTTGATTACGAGGCAGTTTTTGTCTCCTACGATGTTGATACCACAACATATGAATTACCTTTAATATTCTACGAACAGGGACTTGATCAGGTTGTCTTAAAAAAGATGGGCGTAGAGACTCGTCATGCGAACCTCAAGCCCTGGAAAAAAATGATGGAGCAGTTTCACAGACGCAAGGGGACGGTGCGTATCGGCATTGTCGGGAAATACATGGAGCTGCACGATGCTTATAAATCGGTGTATGAGGCGCTCTTCCACGCGGGGCTTGCCAACGAGGTTGTCGTTGAGATCGTCAAAATCGACTCGGCGCGGCTTGAGGAAGCGGCGGACGCAGAGTCTGTTCTTGGCGCAAACGGGACATCGCCTGTTGACGGCATACTCATACCCGGTGGTTTCGGAAGCCGTGGTATCAACGGGATGGTAAAGGCCGCGACATGGGCACGGGAGCATAAAATCCCCTTCTTCGGTATTTGTTTGGGTATGCAGATCATGGTGATCGAGTGGGGCCGCGAAGTACTAAAATGGGCTGACGCCGATTCCACGGAGTTTAATCAGAACGCCAAACATGCAGTGGTAAGTCTCCTTGAGGAGCAAATTGATATAACGAATCTCGGCGGCACGATGCGGCTGGGAAAAAGCGAGAGTGTGGCCATAAACAGCAGTAAAATTCATACCGCCTATGGCGAACGGCATATCTTTGAGCGCCACCGGCACCGCTATGAATTTGCCAACAAGTACCGCGTTGAAATGAGTGGTTCCGGTCTTATTCTCGGCGCTTTTACTCCGGACGCCAGCCTTGTTGAATCTGTTGAATGGCCCGACCACCCCTGGGGTCTGGGAGTCCAATTCCATCCTGAATTTAAATCAAAACCCATCGCGGCGCATCCCCTCTTCCGTGATTTTATCGCGGCAGCCAAAGCGCGGGTACAATGACAGACGGCCTTAAATATCCAGCATGGTTTGATAAATAATCTTTCCGGTTTCAACATTCAAGGCGCGGATCATTAATCTGCGTAAATTACTTGCACCCGCTACGGAACATAAAACAATGGTGTCAACACCAAGCTCATGTCCGATAGAGACCGCTGTCTCATCGCTTACCAGGCCGGATGCTTGAAAATTTCTTTCAGCACTAAGCAAAGTGCTGTTCTGCCGGTCAATAACCGTTAACTTTGCTGAATTCACCAGCTCTGTCATTATATTGTCAATAACATAGTCGGAAAATTGTTTTTCCGTGGTCGATATATTAAGAAGCGACAGGCGGGAATTTCTCGGCAGATTACCCGCGATATTCACTGAAGCTTGCTTTATGATACGCTCAATAGAACCATCGTTATCGCTGTGTTTGGTTTTTACCGTATTCGCATCGGCAAGGTCTTTACGCATACGACTTAAGTCCGCCAAGGCTACGCTATTGCCGGTATCATCATAGACCCTTTGCATAGCGCTTATCGCACCTTCTAAATTACCCAATGCTTCCGCCATAATTGCCGCATTGTATCCGGCGGCAAAACTGCCGGTATCATCATAGATCTTGTCGTATCGGGTAAAGGCAGCTTTATAACTCCCTTCTTCAACTAAACTCTCCGCTTCTTTCATTTGTGTTTTCGTATTTTTGTCTTTTGATGTTTCTTCAGCCAGGGTTCTTTTCTCCAAAGACACCCAAGGAGCAATATCGCGGCTCATTCCGCGTATTTGGGATTGCGCTAAATCTCTTGCTAAACCGGAAGCTGATTCCAGATTGCTTCTTTCGGATGACTGGGAGCTGGAAGATTGGCTTTGTGTTCTCTGCCCAATGATACTTCCGTCACGGGCATTGACAAGCCGGTAGGTAAAATCAAGGTTTACCCTTCGGGTATAGGTATAGCTTGTTGTAGTTTTACCTTTTGCATCGGTATATGTATGTCTTGAGCTATCGTCTTTGACTGAAACATCGTTGACCGTACCGTTAATGTACGCATCAACATAGTTTGCGATATTTTCACCTGACCTTTCCAGTCTTTTTACTTCTTCGCTGGCAATAAGCGTAAAACGTCCGGTTTCTAAAACAATTTCACCGGCAAGCATAGTCAACTCACCGGCTATGCTCCGTGTTAATGAATATTCACCCGATCCGCTGGATACGTCAAAAGGCATTACCGCAATTCTTTTAACTCCGCTGGTATCAAAGGCCGGCGGACGGGTAACTTTAACATCAATTTTAGTCGCACAGGATATGAGCCCAAAAACAAACAAACTAAAAATTGGCACCCAAACGCTCTTTTTTAAGAATTTCATGTATATATTCTCCTCATATAATTTTTTTAATAGAATTCACGAGTGTTTTGGTTCATCCGGACGGCAGTTTGTTTTGCTTACTCAAAAATATCCTTACAGAACAAAATTTATTGCTATTTATGGCACTACCCATAATATCGGGGAACTTGACACGAGGATGCCGCCCTACGGGAGAAGATCGCCCCTCCGCCCGAAAATCACGCAAACCGTCAAATATCTTACCCGCTTTTCGAGGGGGAAAGCCGCGGCTCTATCTGTTTCTCCGCTCTTCCGCCGACTTGCAATCAATACACATAAGTGCGGAAGGAATCGCCTCCAATCTGTCTTTAGGAATGGACTGCCCGCATTTAATGCAAGAGCCGTATTTTCCCTGTTTTATTCGGGAAATAGCCGAGTCAATGGCTTTAAGCCTTTTTAACTCAACGGAACCAAGCACTTCAAGCATATTTCTATCAATGTCATCGCTGGCGTTATCAACAGGATCTTTAGGATTTTCGATACCGCTCGCTATTTCTTTAAATTCTTCTTTATCCGCCAGAAGTGATAAAACTATTTCCTTTTTTTGCGCAAGCAAAATTTTTTCCATTTTCTCAAGAAACTTCTTGTCCATAAAATTATATCCTCCAAAAAGTAACGTGGGGAGTTTATCGTAAAAAGCGATAGCTTGTCAATGGGGCGCAGTGCCTCATAAATATTACCGAAAGGGAAGCTTGAATTTTTTGTGTTTATGGTATAAGATCTCTTAGAAATCCAATAGGATTTAAGGAGTTATTTTTATGGAAAATAGGCGGTACTTTTTTACTTCGGAATCAGTTGGTGAGGGACACCCTGATAAACTCTGCGATCAAGTTTCGGATGCTATTCTTGACGCTTGTCTGACCGAAGACCCCCAAAGCCGCGTTGCCTGTGAAAGTTTTGCCTCAACTTCGCTGGTGCTTGTTGGCGGTGAAATCACGACAAAAACATTTGTCGATTTTCAGCAAGTTGTGCGTAATGTCGCAAAAGATATTGGCTATACTGACCCCGCTTACGGACTTGACTATCAGTCTATGGCGGTACTTGATATGATTCACAGCCAATCGCCGGATATAAGCCAAGGTGTTTCCGGAGTCGGCCTTGACGAATACAAGGGGCAGCAAGGCGCAGGTGATCAGGGCATGATGTTTGGTTTTGCCTGTAACGAGACTCCCGAACTTATGCCTGTCCCGATTATGCTTGCACATAAGATTCTTTTAAACGCCTCCAAACTTCGGAAATCAAAAAAGATTACATGGCTGCGTCCCGACGCGAAAAGTCAGGTTACTGTTGAATATGAAGGTCATAAGCCGATTCGTATTGATGCGGTTGTAGTCTCCCATCAGCACGATCCGGATATTTCCTACGGGGAACTCAAGGAAGTTGTTGTCCGTGATATTATCAAGCCGGTGCTGGAGCCGACAGGACTTTTAGACGCAAAAACAAATTACTATGTTAATCCGACAGGGCGTTTTGTTGTGGGCGGGCCGTTTGGCGACACCGGTCTTACCGGCAGGAAAATTATCGTTGACACCTATGGCGGCATGGGCCGTCACGGCGGCGGAGCATTTTCCGGCAAAGACCCGACCAAGGTTGACCGCTCGGCAGCATATGCGGCGCGTTATGTGGCGAAAAATATCGTAGCGGCCGGACTTGCCGAACGTTGCGAGATTGAGCTTGCCTATGCAATCGGCGTTCCTTTTCCTGTTTCCGTCATGATTGACACCTTCGGCACGGGAAAAGTGCCCGAAGAAAAAATCGAAGCCGCAGTTCAAAAAGTCTTTGATCTTTCCCCTGCGGGTATTATAAAGACCCTTGACCTTCGCCGACCGATTTACCGCGATTCGGCGGCTTACGGGCACTTCGGCAGGAATCAGTTCCCCTGGGAAAAAACAGATAAGATTGAAGAACTAAAAAAGAATATTTAGTATTGGAGGGTGCAGAGATCAAATCTATGCGCCCCCTTGAGAGAGTTTAGCGTAGAAAGTAGAAGGGTCTCTGAGCAGACCAAAACTCTATTGACCGGACGCAATTACCGTGCATGGAGGATAGAGGCCTTTTTGAAAATATACTCTCTTACTATAAACCTATCTGATTTCCTTTAAGGCCAAAGAGCGGGCTTTCTTGTCAAGATCTAAAATGATGTCAAGGGAGTCCGCTTTTCCGCTCCAGTCACGGGACAATACTTGTTCCGTTATGCGGGATATTGCAAGGAAATCAATTTGTTTGTTGAGAAAGGCAGAAACGGCAATTTCATTCGCAGCGTTATAGGCGATGCTGTACAGCGGCCCCGCACGGACAGCATCGTACGCCAAACGCAGCATAGGGAATCGTTCAAAGCAGGGGGCCTCAAAACTAAGCCCCAGCGGAGAGGATGAAGGTCTGTCAAAATCAAGCCGTGCAAAAGGACAGGCCCGAACTTCCGGATAGTAAAGCGCTTTATGGATCGGCAGGCGCATATCAGGCTTTGAAAGTTCCGCGTAAAGTGCGCCGTTGCAAAGGCGTATCATCGAATGGACTATACTCTGCGGATGAATGACCACGCTTACTTTATCGGGTGAAACATCAAAAAGACGGACTGCCTCAATGACCTCAAGCCCCTTGTTTGCAAGGCTTGCCGAGTCAATCGTGATTTTCCGTCCCATATTCCATGTCGGATGGGCGAGCGCCCTTTCCACATCGACATGACGAAGCTCCTCGTTACTAAAAGTGCGAAAAGGGCCGCCCGAGGCGGTTAAAATAATTTCGCTCAAACTCTCGTTTTTAACGCTGCTCCCGCTTTTTGTGTACTGATTGATAAGACTAAAAACCGCGCTATGCTCGGAATCCACGGGGATTATCTTTGCCTGCTTTTCCTGCGCTTTATGATGGACGAGTTCCCATGCCATGACTACGCTTTCTTTATTGGCAAGTGCAAGGTCGATACGGTTTTCCAATACGGCAAGTGAAGGCTCCAAACCGGCAGAACCGGCGATACCGTTCACGGCTATATCCGCGTCACATTCACCAATCGCACGTAAAAGCCCCTCTTTCCCGTAAAAAACCTGTTTTTGATCAAGCGCCGATAACCCGCCGGAATTTTCCTTGCAGACAAGTGCTACGATCGCTTGGGGGAATTCTTTGGCAAGGGCGCACAGGCCCTCGCTGTCATGATAT
>JAITXS010000195.1 GCA_031284645.1 Spirochaetaceae bacterium
CTCGCCAGTATTTTGATTTCAGACCCGTGATTGATTGCCGGATAATTTCCAACATGGACTTTTTATCCTGCCCCATGATTTTTATTATTTCAGGCGGCAGTTTCCCAATGGATTTAAAAGCTGCTCCGAGGTTTCCCTTTTCGGTATCATAGTCATCAACAAGCTGGTCGATAGGGGTTTTCTTCAACGCAACGGATTCTTCTCGTTCTTCTTCCCACCCTCTATCCGGTTTGTCTTTGAAGTCCGCGATTTGATCTTTTACCCAGCGTTCAAATGCGCCCTCCAAAGTCTGCTGGTATTTTACGCGCTCGCCGGTGTGCTTCTCCGTTACCCACGGGGCATTGACCCGAACAAGATTAACCCTTCCCCGCGCCTCCCGGTCTGCTTCGGAAAAATCAAACTCTCCAACCACGGTTACTTCATAGCGTTCTAATTCCTTTGTTATTTCTTTTTGATTTTTCCATCGAATCGGCATAACCAAATAAAGAAGACGGAAATTACATTCGGTAAGCAGTTTATTAACCCATTTCTCAAAAATAGAATACGGCGGGTTACTATAAATTAGACTGAATTGCTGTTCAATTAAGGAAACATCCCAATAATTCCTGCCGATGAGGAATATCCCTTTTGGGATAAGATCATCAGCCTGTACCCTTGCTATCTCTATGCCGTATTTCTTTCGGGCTTCAAAGAAATTAAGAACGCGGCCATCACCAGCGCCAATGTCGAGGAATGTATCAATATGAAGTCTTTCTTTTTTATTTTTGTTTTCCCATTCTTCATCAATTTTTAATTCCGTCTTTCCTCCACGCCAGCCGGATTCATAATCGTTTTCATGTATGCGCAGATAATTCCAGATGTCTTTTTTCATGGCGTCCATGATTTCCGCAGTAGTGGGATACCATTCAAAATCCTCATTCGAGGTTTGCAATGCGCGTATTTTGGAAGCGGTACTATTGGTACTCATGGCAGTTTCCCGTTTTCCTTTGCGTCTGAAAGCTCAATTTTCTGCAATTCGCTTTTTTGAAAGTCTAAAAGGGCTTTTTCCGCCCATTCCTTACCAGTCATTTTTTCTCCTTTAATAACGTCCGGGTTTCCCCGGACTGTTTGGTTTACGCCGCGTTAAGTTTTGTCCACTCGTTTCGTTCCATGTTCATCATTGCCCACGCCGTCATTTCCAATTCAGTTGAACGGTCATAACTGGCCACATCCTGAGCATGGCGCGTGACTGCATTCGCCAAACCATAGAGGGATAATTCTTCGCCGCGAATAAGATGATCAAGAATGCTTTCCGATTCCTTTTCAAAAAGGCCGTAAGACTTCGCCGCCAATTGCACCACTGCGGGGACATTAGAGCTTGTGATTTTTGCATCTTTGGAAATTTTCATTGCAGAAACAACGCGCTCAAATTGCACCATATCGGCGGTAGCGCGAACAATGTCCTGAAGTTTCATCACAAATGCTTTGTCATCGGCAACAATGGTCTCGCTGCGGTAAATTTCAAAATTATCTTCACCCTCGTTTGACCGGCCGACATGGCGGTTTCTTTTCCCTGCTGTATTGGCAATCATTCCATTTTTGCAAACAAGCCGATAAACCAATGGCATAACGCTTACCGCACCAAGGCCGGTTTCACTGTTTGATATGAGAATCCCGCTCTGAACAATATCGCCCTTTGAAATTTCCGTTTGTATCCGGGGGTTTACTACTTTGAGATACATTCGCTTATCTGTGAGTTCACAACTTTCAACGGAGGCCCCTTCCATGTTGGAAATAATTGGAAGAACAGCCATTGCTATCTCGTGATTATCAATCCTGCGGTATCTGTCCGAAAGGAAAGCCCTGGCCTTGCCATCCAAGGTGCGTATCATCCGGTTATCCGGTTCTTTCTGAAACCATGTATTCACATTGGTTGCCAAAAGCTCCGGTTCATGCTCAAGCATTCTGTTATAATACCGGGAAGGTATTCCGAGCTTCGCGCCAATTTGATCATGGGCTACGCTGTTAATAGTAAAGTTCGGAATATCAGGAAGGCTCAACACCGGACCCGCCGTTTCCTCATCATATACCGGCACCATCATCTGCATTTTGTTGGTGTTTGCGATATAGTCCCGCTTGACCTCGTTTTGGCGTTCAAGTTCGATTGCCAAATCCTGTAAAGTTTTTCCTGTTTTCATGGTTTTTCTCCTTTACCATCTTTTAAGTGACTGAGCGGCATACCGAAGTTCCGGAAGTAATTCCGGATGCGTAACGGTAAGATTTATAAATCGGGTCAGCACATTACTGATTTCCGATGCCTTATCTTTTGAAATTTTTTCTGTGACATATTCAATTCTGACGGTCAGTTCCTGAATAGAAGCCTCAGCTTCTTCTCTGGTTTTCCGTCCAGCATCGGGTCCGCTTATAGGCCATTCATGATTGAGTACAAGAGTATCGAAAATATCCTGTCCTGCTTTATCTGCCTTTGCCCGATAATCTTCCAAAAGTGCTTGCTTATTTGGATCACCGTAAATAATCATCCCTCCACCTCCTCTTCGTCGTCTTCGTCTTCGATTGCTTCATCAAGGTTGTCTAAACCTAAAAAGCCGCTTGGGGTTTGGAGAACATAACTGTGATGTCGAGTGAAATAAGTGTTGCCTTCCAGTCTGAGTTTTTTGTCTTCTCCGTAGTCTTCCAGAGTTTCTAGGATCTCGCTAAGAAGATTTTTGAGCTTGCCTACCTTCATTGTCATAAAATGCCCCTTTGGCCTCTATTGAGTGCCGTTCGGTTACCGGTTTTCCCGGTTGCCGTATATTTGTCCGATTGGACATACTGAAATAATCACGTCTAAAATATTGAAGGGATAGGGATTTTGCAAAAATATCTTGAGAAAATCGGAAAAAATTTACGTTTTTCACTATCCGCTTGGAAAGTGTTTCCGGTGTTTTTGTGGTGTTATACGATATAATGCTCAAGGAAATTAAAAAAATAAGTAAATTTGTAGATTTCATATCCTTCAGTTGTCCCTTCCAAAATGTTTTAATAAATCACCAATAGCAAAGACTATTTCGCGCCTCTGCCATTGGTTACCGCTACACCCACCCCGGACAAACCGCGTACCGTTTGTAACCCGTTGGAGCAGTTTTCTAACTGCCCAAAATATCCGGTTAACGTATCTCCCCTCCGTACACACCGGCAACAAACAGAAGAGATAGACTGCCTCAAGTACAGCCATGAAAATTATGGGATTTGGAGCGTTGAGGGTTTGGGCCTCAATAAGTGGAAAATGAGTTTTGGAAACCACTTGCTCTACTGAGCCGCCCCGATTTTTCATTAGTCTTTTTCCCTCCATGCTTTTTTTATTTTTTTTACCTTCGGGTTTTTTTGGCATCTTCCCCGGTATCCGTTTCATCTTCCGGAATATCCAATGCGTCCTCCTCTTTCGCTTCTTGGCATGAGGATTTGAAAATTTCCACACAATTTGAAGACAGAAGAATACAATCTGTCGGGACAGTAATATCTCCGCTGCACTTTGATTTGCGAAGAAGTATTTCATCATATTTTTCATTCTTCGAATTTGCCTGTACCGCATGGCAATTGATAATTGTTCCGCGGTTTATTTCTTTCCCTATTGATGAAAGAAGGGAATCGGCAATAGCCGTCGTTTTTTCCCTGACAAGGCCGTAAACCAGTTTGGTACGCTCATCACTGTTAAGACTCGCCTGGTAATTCCTGACAGTTTCCGTTCCCTTGTCTTTGACAGCCTTGCGAAGCTGTTCTTTCTGGTCATCAGAAAGTTCAAGGGTGTAATCCAAAAGAGAATTGGCAGCAAGGTCATCAATAAGACGGTTTGCCAAATCTTTAAAAAGATCATCTAAAGGATTCAGTTCAATGACGGATTCAAAAATACCATGAACCGTTTCCACAATCTGATCATCAATAGCCGGCTGAATGTCCTCAAAATCCGGCCTCTGGTTTTGAACAACTACATCTTTACTTATACTCATTACTTGGTCTCCTTTACAAATTTTTCAAGAAAATCCGGCTCCTGTATCAATGCTTGAAGCAGGAGATTTGCTTTTCCTAATCCAAAGGAAAACGGATAACGGTCTTGTTTTTCCGTGTCCTTTCGAATACTTACTGTTGGATTACCTTTGTATTCTCCACTGTCAATGACAACTTTCATTTTTTGCTCCCTAAAATCAGGATTCGATAATTATCTGCGCGCCAACCTTATCCCGCCCATACCATTTACTGGCTTCAATATAAAACACAAGCGAATCATCGGACCAGATTTTTAATTCCGTTATTGCGTCCATGGTGCTTTTCAGCAAATTATCAAGGTCAGGTTTTTTTGTATGAGGAATGCTTGATATTCCGCCTGTATCTTTTAAGCTCTTAGGCCTAGGCAAAAAGAAAATCACTCGTAAATATACCGGCGCCGTGATGGTTGTTTTTTGACATGGGCAGAAACAAGCCTTGATCTCTTCCTTCCATGAATCCGCAGTGTGCGGATTATAAACATGACCATTAGCAGCCATTCGCGGCCTCGGCTGCGGCTTTGGTATGCCATTCACAAACAGGTGGTATAAAACTTTCATCATGGTTTCCTTAAATCGAGTTGATGGGCATATTTCGGGCTAAGTCCCGGATTTTATATCCCAGGCAGATTACCAAGCCGCAGCACCAGAACAGTACCGGAATGCCTAATATTCGTACGGCAGCCATCCGATCCCCAAAATTCTTAATCTTCTGGCCCTGTTGCCAGAAAAAACCTCCATTTAAAATCATCATTCGCCTCCTGTAATTTTTTTTTGGCGGCGGGGCCCAGATTCGTAGCCAAGATACCCCGCCTGTTTTGCATTTCGTTTGTCAGCTTTTTTTCATGTGACCTCCTTTTTCCTTCCTGCTTTATCCACCACGGTGCCGGCCGGAATTTCACTCTTATCCAGCCAGGCATCGAGATCATCAATATAAAAAAGTCTCGGCCCTACCGGCTGCGGAAAGCTGCGAATTTTACATTTAGTTGAGCAATCGTAAAGCGTTGATTTTCCCATGCGGAGATATGCAGCCGCTTCTGCGAGAGTAAGCATTTTATCTTGGTATTTTCCCTGTACTGTCTTTTTTTCCTTCATAATTTTCTCCAAAAAAAAGAAGCTGAACTTATCCGGCCTTGCGGCAGGAAGTGGTAGCTTCCAGCCAGCCGTCAAAATTCAGCCTCTTTTCTACTCTGCTACCACAAAGTAATTTTCTTATAAATTACTTTAACATTACTTCTGGGACTTGTCAAGAGAATTTGAAAAAAATAGAAAGATTTTACCCTAAAAAAAATGACAAAATGACTTCCCTATATCGTAAAATTCGCCGATAATAAGGCCATGGGTAGCAAACAAATATCGATCAGATGGGAACCTTGGATTGAAAACGCTATAAAAGCCCTTGCGGATGAGAAGGGTAAGACGTTTTCATGGATGGCTAATTTTCTGGTTGGAATGAAGCTAAATGATTTAGACATTGTGCGGGAAGATTTTGAACCAAATATGGAAGATATTGCTTTGAAAGTTAAAAATAAGAAGAATACTGAAGCCAAAAAAGCGGAAGCGGTACTCCCGGATGGGCAGGCTTCTACCGGATAGTAGATTTTGCCTATTTTAGGCAAATATCAGAAAAGAGATTTCCGGGCTGTAATCCCTTTTTCAGCAAAAAATTAGATTCCTTTCAGTGTTTTTGGTTGCGGTACTGGTCAATTACAGCCTGAAAATCATCAAGCATATTTTTTATCCTGTTTTCTGGTTCTATTCCCATTAAAAGATATTCAACAGTGGTACCCAAGGCCTGAGCTATTACCAAGGCTTCATCAGCCCGGGGAAGGTTCCCGTCCCGCTGAAGCGAGTAATATGAAGCATGGTTCAGACCAACCGAATATATAAATTCCTGCAGAGAAAGGTTCTTCGTTTTTTTGGCTAATTCCTTAACCCGCGCATAAAAATCCATACAAGTAATTTTCGCCATTATTGGCATTTTTATATTTTCCATACAGATAAAAATGACTTGTTTTTTTTATCTGTATAGATTATTATTATATTCATATTGCCGTCCTTGGATCATTGTTCTTACACAAACAAGAGCAATGTGTGCTTATGGTTCTCCCTTAAAGACCAAAAGCAAAGGACGGCTGTTTTTTTTTTTTGAAAATCGTGTAAAATACAGGAAAGAGGTATAAGATGAAAATATTCCTGCGGATTGCTGGTATCATCATCGCTGTTTTGAGCCTTTTGTTGCTTTTTGCCGTTCCTGTTGCCGGGGTTATTTTCCTCATAATTGGGGCCTTTTTTATTATCCTGTCAATCAAACTCCCCCAAAAACCAGATAAAAAACCCAGCCAAGAAAAAGAAGATGAAACACCTTTCTCCGGACGCAGAACAAGAGAACCGTATTACCATAAAGAGGACGGTGAGGTAAAAGATATTGCAAAATTATGTAGCGACAAGCCCGATAATGGCTCCGAAACCATATATATAATTGATGCCTGGTTAAAATCAGATGGAGAACTCGATGTTCAAAAACGCGAAATATGTGAGACGGTCGAAGAAGCAAAGGAACAGCTAAAGGATATGGGGTACAAGCCTATTAAGAATGATGCTCACATGGAAGAATTGAGGCTAGTAGCTTATAAAGAGTGGTTTTATAAGTAACCAGTTTTACTCGACAAAATATTCCTCTTTTTCACGACAGAATATTCACGATATCTTAAATTCAGCTACTTTTTCCGTTTCCACTTTATGTTCTCTGGCTTCCGTAATTTTTTGTCCGATTTTACGAATAGTCCCCCCGGCCGTGTGAAGATAGCCTATCGTGGTTTTGAGATCGTAGTGCCCCAGCAACTCCTGTATGTGCCTGAGCGGGATGCCCTTTTCTTCCAATATCGAGGCAAGCGAGTGCCGGGAGCTATGAGGCACAATATTCCTGCCCCCCAGCTCAATCCCGGCCTGCCCGATCCAGAGCCGTAGATTGCGGCTTATCCATGAAGAACTGGGCAGCTTTCCGGACTTTCGGCAGAAAATGAATTCCTGTTTGCCGTTAATTTCCCAAAGTTTTTTTATTGCTTCCTGAAGAATGGGATCAAAAGGCGCGTCCCTATCCCGTTTACTCTTTGTGGGGCCCAATATCATCTTCTTTTTCTTGCTATAACACTGCCATGCGTTCTTCACTCTGATTTTTGGAGTATGCCAATCCAGACACTCGGGCCTGAGAGCGAAAATTTCCGCCATGCGAAGCCCGGAGAGGAACATGGCCGCGCATACCGCCAGATCGAAGGTAGTTTTTAGAACCCCGGGACCGAATAGCTTGACAACTTCATCTTCCGTCAGGGCATCCCTGGTTTTGCTTGTATAGCTTGGCGGATCTATGCACTGAAAAGGATTTATCCATCCGCGGTTATTCCGATGGTAATTTTTGAAAGCCATCCGTACAAAAACAAGTACCCCAAAAAAAGCCCGTGTTCCGCCCATCTGCCGGCCGTCTGCCAGCTTTTTCACGGATATCCGGGAAGTAAATTCCAGAACATCTTCTTCTTCCACCTCGGCCATTTTCAATTCCGTAAAAGGATCTCCCTTGATATGCAAATCGAAAAAACACCGGTAGTTTTCAATTGTACCGATGGAATAGGGCCTGTTTCTGGAGACGTTAATCCCGGTCCGGGGGCTGGTATCCATAACGGTGAATTTTTCCAGCCATCCGCCCACGGTAATATCCTCTGTTTTGATGCGCCGGGCACCGCCTTCGGCCAGTTTCTTTTTAAGGAAGGCAATCAAGGCCTGGGCGTTAGCCTTGGCCTCGGACTTTGACTGGGGATTTCGGTAGTTGAAAAGCTCATCGGGTAAGGTTGTGAAGCTTCGCCGCCGCCACTCAGCACAAACGCGCTGCGGGAGGCCGCAAGTGGAATTGAGGGTAAACTGGAAATTCTTTCCACGTTTATGGACAATGATCGGTTCGGCAATTCTAGCCATAGCGTTATCTCCTTGAGGAAATAATTCCTGCACAATTCATGCACAGTCGCTACGAATCTAGAAATACCAAAAAAACACCTGTTCATTCAATTCCTTGCAACGCAAGGAATTAACTCACTTTGGGGAGTGAAGGATTCGAACCTACGAAGGCGTAGCCAGCAGATTTACAGTCTGTCCCCTTTGACCGCTCGGGAAACTCCCCTCGAATTAAAAAAGCTTCGCAACGCTTCCCTTAAGCCGCCTCCCGGAATCGAACCGGAGACCTCATGATTACAAGTCAAGTGCTCTACCAGCTGAGCTAAGGCGGCGCGTCCGCTTTTTGATATTCTAGGATGGTTCACTCATTTTTGTCAAGCGGCCCAAAAGTTACATTTTAAAATGAGGCACTGCGGGCGCCTTGTCAAGATTTAAAAAAAAGTTTATATTGTATTCAAATCGCCATGCAGGCGAATAATTAAAAATTATTTAACTACCTACGTCTCTTAAACGCGTTCCTGCGTGGGCGCAGGTAAGAATAAGAAGAGGAGAAAAAATGGCAAAACAATTACTTTTTAATGACGAAGCTCGCCGAAAACTTCTTGCGGGAGTTGAACAAATTTCAAAAGCGGTAAAAGTAACGCTTGGTCCTAAGGGGCGTAATGTTCTTTTGGATAAGAAATTCGGTGCGCCGACTGTAACAAAAGATGGTGTTTCTGTGGCAAAAGAAGTCGAGCTTGTTTGTCCCTTCGAAAATATGGGCGCTCAGCTTTTGAAAGAAGTCGCGACAAAAACGAACGATGTTGCCGGCGACGGTACCACAACGGCAACCGTTTTGGCGTATGCTTTGGTTAAAAAAGGTCTTGAATCTGTTTCGGCAGGAATGACACCTATTGAATTAAAGCGAGGTATCGACAAAGCAGTTGCGGTTGCCGTAGCGGAAATCAGGAAAAACTCGAAAGAGATTAAAGACAAGAGCGAAATCTCTCATGTTGCTTCTATTTCTGCGAACAACGATGCGCTTATCGGCGGTACCATTGCCGATGCGATGGAAAAAGTCGGAAAAGACGGGGTTATCACTGTTGAAGAGTCCAAAACAATGGAAACATCCATTGACTTTGTTGAGGGCATGCAGTTTGATCGTGGTTATATTTCTGCGTACTTTGTAACTGACCGCGACAGCATGACCTGTACCTATGAGGATTGTTTTATCCTTATTCACGACAAAAAAATCTCGTCAATGAAAGACCTCCTCCCGCTCCTTGAAAAAGTTGTTCAGAGCGGCAAACCGCTTGTTATCATTGCTGAGGATATTGACGGCGAGGCGCTTTCAACCCTTGTATTAAATAGTCTCCGCGGCACACTGCGTGCCTGCGCGGTTAAGGCTCCGGGTTTTGGTGATCGCAGAAAAGCAATGCTTGAGGATATCGCGGTTTTAACCGGTGGACAAGTTGTTACCGAAGAACTCGGCCTTAAACTTGAAAATACCGATATTTCCGCGCTTGGCAGGGCAAAGACCATCAAGATCGATAAAGACAACACAACGATCATTAACGGAGCGGGCAAAGAAAAAGATATCAAAGAAAGAATCGCTCAAATCAAGAATCAGATTGAGGATACAACATCCGAATACGACAGGGAAAAACTTCAGGAGCGCTTGGCGAAACTCGCAGGCGGCGTTGCGGTAATTAATGTCGGCGCGGCTACCGAAGTTGAGCTTAAAGAGAAAAAGCATCGTGTTGAAGATGCGCTTTCGGCCACCCGTGCTGCCATTGAGGAAGGTATTGTTCCCGGCGGCGGACTTGCCCTCATACAGGCGATTCCCGCTCTCGACAAGGCTGATACCAAGGGCCTTACCGAACATGAAAAAACCGGATTTAAAATCGTAAGACGGGCACTTGAGGAACCACTGCGCCAGATAGCTGAAAATGCCGGACTTGACGCGGGTATTATCGCGGACAAGGCAAAAAATGCGGCGCCCGGCATTGGTTTTGATGCGGCAAAAGAAGAGTGGGTTGATATGGTAAAAGTCGGTATTATTGATCCGGCAAAAGTTACCCGCTCCGCTCTCCAGAATGCGGCGTCCATCGCGGGACTCCTCCTTACAACGGAATGTGCCATTACCGAACTGCCTGAAAAGAAAGAGGCTCCGGCAATGCCCCCCGGTGGAATGGGCGGAATGGACGGGATGTATTAAAAGGTAAAGATAAGGAGTTTGTTTTGGAGGGGGGTCCTCCCACCCCCTCCAAGAAGCAACAAACTCCTTTTTTACTGCCCCTTGCGGGGCAATATAGTCGAAACCAATCGATCATATCCTGAAAATAGGTGAAAAAGGTATCTGTAGTGCGCCTTGATGAGTCAGTTCAGCGAATACTGGGTATTGATCCCGGATTGGCGGCGTCAGGCTGGGGTGTGGTGGAACAAAAAGAAAGCCGTGTGTCTTATGTCGCGCACGGTTGTATTGAAACCACTTCCGGACAAAATCATGCCGAGCGATTGCTTGCTATTTACAAAGAAATAAAATCAGTTATCAAAAAATGGAAGCCTGAAACAGGAGCGATCGAGTCGCTTTACTTTGCACGTAATGCAAAAAGCGCAATGCCTGTTGCCGAAGCAAGCGGTGTCCTCCGCATGGCGATAGCGGAAGCGGGCATTCCCGTTTATGAATACAATCCAAATGAAATTAAAAAGGCAATAACCGGAGTCGCACGGGCGGAAAAATCTCAAGTGCAGGAAATGACGCGCCTTATCCTTGGTTTGGAAAAAATCCCTTGTCCTGATCACAGTGCCGATGCACTTGGGGCGGCAATCTGCTGTGCACATAGCAATTTGTACCAGGAAGGCAAGGTGAATGTAAAACGTAAAACAAAGAAATAGAAATATGATTCAATATATGATTTAATGTTTCGTATGATGATATCTAAAATGTATTAGAGGAGGAGATTTAAAAATGAATTTGGAGAAATTGACGATAAAGGCCCAGGAGGCGCTGAACGAAGCGCAGTCCCTGGCACAAAAAAACGACAATCCGCAGATAGAAAACGAGCATATGCTGCTTGCCCTCTTGCAGCAAAAAGACGGGCTTATTTCCCCGATCATTACGCGTGTCGGGGTAAGCCCCTCGTTGATCGAAAAAGAATGTGCCGATATTCTGTCTGCTGCGGTGAAAGTCCACGGAGAAGCGGCGCAGATTTCCGTTTCAAGTGCTCTTTCAAAAACAATCGCCAAAGCAGAGGCTGAAGCGGGGGCTTTAAAAGATGATTTTGTGTCAACAGAACATCTGCTTCTCGCCCTTGCCGAAAGTGAGGGGAAAACCGGAGAACTTTTACGAAAAGCGGGACTTGCTAAAAGTGCGATTCTTGCCGCTCTCAAAGCCATACGGGGTAATGTCCGGGTAAGCGATCAGAATCCTGAGGCAAAGTATCAGGTGCTTGATAAATACTGCCGTGATTTAACATCGCTTGCCAGACAGGAAAAGATTGATCCGGTAATTGGGCGGGATGAGGAAATCCGCCGTGTCATGCAGGTTCTTTCCCGCAGGACAAAAAACAATCCGGTTATTATAGGAGAACCCGGTGTTGGGAAAACAGCCATTGTCGAAGGGCTTGCCCGCCGTATTGTTTCCGGCGATGTGCCGGAAGGTCTTAAAGGAAAGATTCTCCTTGCCCTTGATCTTGGCGCTTTGGTTGCCGGCGCAAAATTTCGGGGAGAATTCGAGGAACGATTAAAAGCAGTAATCCACGAAGTACAGGCGGCGGATGGTAATATTATTCTTTTTATTGATGAGCTTCACACCCTGGTCGGTGCCGGAGCCGCGGAAGGCGCGACAGACGCATCCAATCTTTTAAAACCCGCTCTTGCCCGCGGCGAGCTTCGCTGTATCGGCGCAACGACTCTTGACGAGTACCGGAAGTATATAGAAAAGGACGCCGCTTTGGAACGGCGTTTCCAGCAGGTCTACGCATCCGAGCCTTCTGTTGAGGATACCATCGCAATTTTACGCGGCCTTAAGGAGCGTTACGAAGTTCATCACGGAGTGCGTATTAAAGACGAAGCTTTGGTTGCCGCTGCTATGCTCTCCAACCGCTACATTACCAGCCGCTTTCTGCCGGACAAAGCGATTGATCTTGTTGATGAGGCGGCAAGTCAGCTCAAAATGGAACTTGACAGCCGTCCGACCGAGCTTGATAAGCTTGAACGGCGACTATTGCAGCTTTCAATTGAAAGGCAGGCACTCTCCAAAGAAGATGATAAAGTCTCAAAAGAGCGTTTGGAGAAACTCGAAGAAGAAATTGCCAATATCGGTGCCAAGCGTGATGCGATGAAAGCACGTTGGGAAAATGAAAAGGCGGAAATTGCCCAAATCCGTGCGATCAAACAGAAAATCGAAGAGTTGAACATTGAGCAAAACCGCTGGGAACGGGAGGGTAATCTTTCAAAAGCAGCGGAACTCCGCTACGGGCTTATTCCTGAAGCGCAAAAAAAACTTGAGGAACTAAGCCAAATAATCGATGCAAAACACGCGGCGACAACACACACAGGCGGCGGGCAGATATCTCTGCTCCGCGAAGAGGTTAGCGAGGAAGATATAGCTAAAGTCGTCTCTGTGTGGACAGGCATTCCTGTTGCAAAGATGTTAAGCGGTGAATCACGGAAATACCTGGACTTGGAAAAAGCGCTGGAAAAGCGTGTTATCGGTCAGGAAGCGGCTTTGCTTGCTGTCTCCGATGCGATCAGGCGGAACAGGGCAGGACTTTCAGACTCAGCCCGGCCGCTGGGATCTTTTCTCTTTCTCGGGCCGACCGGCGTGGGGAAAACAGAGCTTGCCCGTACGCTCGCGGACTTTCTTTTTAACGATGAAAAAGCGCTTACCCGTATTGATATGAGTGAATACGGTGAAAAACATTCGGTAAGCCGTCTTATCGGCGCGCCTCCGGGCTATGTCGGCTATGAGCAGGGCGGGCAACTTACCGAAGCGGTTCGCCGCAGACCCTACAGCGTACTCCTTTTTGATGAAATTGAGAAAGCGCACAGCGAAGTCTTTAACGTCTTCCTTCAGATTTTGGATGACGGACGACTGACAGACGGGCAGGGAAGGATTGTTGACTTTAAAAATACTATCATCATTTTAACAAGCAATCTTGGTTCTGATATTATTCTTGAGGCAAAGAAGGATGATGAGATCAAGCAGACAATACAAGAAATGTTAAAACAGTACTTTCGTCCTGAATTCCTTAACAGGATTGACGAGATCATTATTTTTAATCGTCTTGGCAAAAATGAAATCGGGAAGATCGTACTGGTTCAGCTTGAACGCTTAAAAAGGCGCCTTGCGGATAGAAAAATCAAGCTTGATCTTTCGCAGAATGTCATTGATTTTCTCGCAGAACGCGGCTATGATCCCCTTTTCGGGGCTCGCCCTTTAAAGAGAACGATTCAAAGCGAACTTGAAAATCCCTTGGCCAAGGCCATTATCGCCGGAGATATTCTCGAAGGCAATACGGTCCGTGTGGATATTGACCACGATAAACTCAATTTCAAAGTAGAGCGTATCTAGGGTTTGGGGTAAAGGGTATTGGGTATGGGGTAGAGTAATATCAGACATACTCTACCCTAAACCCATAACCCTATTACCCTTTCCCTTGGGTTATAGGGATAGATTTTACCAGAAAGTTACTACCCAATACCCAAGCCCCTACTACCCTTCCTCGAGGGTATGGAGTAGAGGAATCGCGGGAGTGGCCCATACCCTACGGGTCTGCAATTTCTCCTTGTTGACCACAAGATGATATTCGTAATAAGCTAAACATAGGGGAAACAGGTGAAAGAGATGGTGTTGAATTTAGAACGAGATCAATCTCCAACATATTATTCAAACAAGAAAATTTTTGTAAATAAACATACCCCCCCCATGCAAATAACAAATTAAACAACAAAAATTCTGCTTTAAATCCAAGTAATACTGCCAAAGGTCAAATATCTTATGCAAGACTTGTTTCAAAAAACACTATTTTAGATAAATTCAAAGGAGTATTTTATGAAAAAATTATCTTTCGCGCTTATCGTGTATTTGTCAGTGCTTGCAGCTTGTTCTACTCCGTCAAGCAGTCCGGCGTTAAAAGTCGATTCTACTTTAGTGGGGAACTGGTATACATGGCCTGCCGGAGCAGAGCCTTCAACCACGATCAGCTTCAGTTTTACCGATGAGACTATGTGGATAAACGGATTAACATCAAGGGTATATACGGCAAACAATGAAGTAAAATTCGAAGCAAATAATCAAACACTTTTCAAATACAGGATATTACAGCCTTCTGAATGGCAAGCGACATTGGACGCCTATACAGCTGCAAATAATGAAGTCGGGATATATTATACCGTTTCAAAGCAGAACTGGTGTCGTGATCACGGCGCTATAGAATTGACCGATAATGTAACACAAGTAAAAGTCCAGTTATTCAGACGATAAAAACGTTGTTTCACCGTGATCTTGGGTAGTTCTTCATGGCTGCCCTCTTCATTTTGTCTGGGCTTGCGGGTTGCTGTGAATCCTCTTCATACGGGGAAGAAAAAGAAACCGGCCCTAAACGGCGTTTTACTGCCGCCTTTAACCGGACTATATGTTTACCATCCTCTTCGGAAAGTAAATGCAGGAGCTCTGAAGAAAAATATCACCGTGCCTTGTTATTTATTAAATTATATGATACTTTTACTGGAAAGAGTTGTTATGGGTAGAATCTTAGATAAGTATTCCGAAAATGCAGAGGCAATTATTAATAATGGTTCGTGTTATGATTTTGTAAAAACTATACCGGATAAATCGGTAAAATTGGTTATAACTTCACCACCATATAATCTTGGAAAAAAATATGAGAAAAAATCAAGCCTTAAGGAATATTATAATAAACAAGAGGAAATAATAGACGAGTGTATTAGAACGCTCTCTGATGATGGGAGCATATGTTGGCAAATTGGAAATTTTGTAGAAAATTCAGAAATAGTCCCCTTGGATATTTTTTTATATCCCATATTTCAAAAACATAATTTAAAATTACGGAATAGAATAGTATGGGAATTTGGCCACGGCCTACATGCGTCAAAACGTTTTTCCGGGCGATATGAGACTATTTTATGGTTTACGAAAAATGGTAAGTATACATTTAATTTAGATTCTGTCAGGATACCTCAAAAGTATCCCAATAAAAAATATTTTAAGGGGCCTCGAATTGGGAAACTTTCCTGTAATCCTTTGGGGAAAAATCCAAGTGATATATGGGACATTCCCAATGTAAAAAATAACCATGTTGAAAAAACCATTCATCCGTGTCAATTTCCAATAGAATTAGTTGAAAGGCTAATTCTTGCATTAACAAATGAAAGCGATCTCGTTTTTGATCCTTTTTTGGGAGTTGGTTCAACAATAGCAGCTGCGGTTAAAAACAAACGCAGAGGAATGGGTTGTGAAATATTTGAAGAATATTGTGACATCGCTAAAGAAAGGACAAAGTTAGCTATGAACGGAAAATTAAAAACTCGCCCTATGAATAAGCCAATTTATGATCCTAAGAATCCAAAAATTAATCTGGAATATGAAGAAAATAAAGAGCGCCAATTAATTCTTCTCAATAAAGCTCCAGCTTATGGAATAGCAAAATGAAAATAGTTGAAAAGTATTCGCATTTAAATGGCCTTGAATTCCTATTGGTTCATAAACCGGAATTATGGGCAGAAATTGAAAAAGTAATAAAAACTGTTGACGGCGAAAAATGTAAAACTAAAATCTCCAAAGAGCAAAGAATGAAAGGGAAATTATTGTATAGTCCTGATGATATGAATAAGGCGTTTAAAGCAGAGTTATCAAAATATCATTGGGAAGAAAGTAGAGTTAATTATTGGGTTACAAAGAATGAAAAATTGATTAGAAAAACATTAGCAATGCCGCCTGATATTCAAAAACAAGAAATTGAATCTCAAGGAGAAATAGCCATAAGAAGTTATAATCAAACTGACTTTGTGAAAAATCGTGTTGCGATTGAAGTTCAATTCGGTAAATATTCTTTTGTTGCATATGATCTTTTTGTAAAGCACTTAGCGTTTTATATTGGTGATCATATTGATGTAGGAATTGAAATATTACCAATGAAAACATTGCAATCACAAATGAGTTCAGGGCCATCATACTATGAAGGGGAATTATATAATGTCGTCCGGCAGGGTAGGGGCGTTCCTGCTGTTCCTCTTGTAATTATTGGAATTGAACCATAGATTACGTAACAATTTTTTTATAAATATATTGCCCGTAAAATAGTTTATTAGCATATGAAATCTTTAATTCGTTGCACGCCACCACCCTTGGGTACCGGTGGGCGCATTGTGATCCAATTTATAGCCTAACATGACTGTACGCGCTTCGGCGCTTTGCTCTCCGTGATTTTCCGCAGGACTGGGTCGGGTTTTATCAGCCACTCCACACCCCAAAGTAGGGTAATTGGGTAAAGGGTATAGATTTTACCAGAAAGTTACTACCCAATACCCAAGCCCCTACTACCCTTCTTTTGGGTACAGTTCTTATCAGTAATCCTGTACCATACCCAATTCCCCTGACCTTTTGCTTCGGGTCTCTTACCCTAAATATCTTACTTTTTTCAGCTCTTTTTCTCCATAATCCGCTTGACTGTTTTTAAAAGATTGATTATTATGTTAACGAACGGTCGGAAACATGACAAACGATGAAATTATAAAAACAACTTTTCGGGTTTGGGGAGAATCCCTGTATCAATCCACAAGTTTAAGCGATGTGGCGTCGGCGCTTGGAGTTACCAAGCCCGCGCTTTATCGTCATTTTAAAAATAAAGACCTGCTTCTCGGGGCAATGTACAGCTCGTTTTATGATCGTTTTGCCGAATTTATACGTGCCGATTATGAATTTTGTCTTAAATGCAATGATGAAATCGAAAAAGAACTGCGGATTGCGCGGGTTATCGCAGAATATTTGGCGCGTAACAGGGAGGATTTCCTTTTCGGTGTGATACTGGTTCACGGCAATCAGGAAACCGGGTTTAATTTCTTAAAACAGTTGCAAAAACGGGGAGTGGATATGCTTAAAGTGTTTCCCCAAAGTTCTGAATCAGCTATTCATCCCCCGGATTTTCAGCTTGTTTTGACAACGGTCTACTTTATGCTTGCTGCTTTTCATAAAAATAGAGCGAAAAACAACGTAACGTCTCTTGGGGATGAGATTCTTTCTGTCTTTGTCGATCAGGTTGAAGAACGGATTTGCACAGGACTTGCCCTTCCGGCGGAAAAAATTAACGCCCTTGACTATGAGTCCCTTGAAAAAGCAGTCGTTTTTTCGCCGTGTACTTGTACGGGTAATGAAACCAATAAAATCATAGAAGCGGTTATCGGCGCACTTGCCGAGGCGGGCCCCTGGAAATTTTCAATGGAGATGGTGGCAAAACGTTCGGGGCTTTCAAAAAGCAGTCTCTACTCTCATTTTGAAAGTAAAGAGGAAATGTTAAAGGAAGCGCTCTATGGCGAAATCGGGAGGGTCACTTCTTACGCGGAACATTGTTCTCTTTTGTCAAAACAGCCTGAAGAACAGCTCTACCTGACGCTTATTGGTATTGTCGCGTATCTTCGAAAAAAAAGTGAAGTCCTGTTAATCTTTGACCGTTTTCGAACACGCCGTCCGGTGTTCAAAACGGATAAATGCGGGAAGGGAAAGTTTACTGCGCAAATCCACCGGACTTTTTCGCAGATTAAAAACGCGGACGGAACTTTGATGATAAGCGAGCGCAATACTGAGTGGATTTTATTTTTAATTGTAAATCTCTTGCAGCGCCGTCAAGCGGGGATGAGTTACGCGGATATTCCGAATGAAAGTTTCAGAATGCTTTTCCGGTTTATAGCGCGCGGACTCAAGAATATGTAACTAATGTAACAAAATAGAGGTTAATTATAGGTATGAAAAAAAATCTTTTTTTTAGCGTATTGTTTTTTGCCGCAGCTTCCCTTTTCGCACAAAATGACGAACAGGCCGACCTTGCGCAAGCGGCAGAGACCGGAGGAGACAGCCCTAAAACCGCAGTGCCCGTAAAAACGCTTACTATTGACGAAGCGGTTTCACTGGCTATCGTACAGAATCTGAATCTTGAAGCCGTCGGAATCGGAACTGAAACAAAAAAACGGGCTGCCGACTTTGCGTGGAATAATTTTTTGCCGACCGTAGGGTTTTCAGGGGGCTTGAGCGCGGCAAACACGGCACCTAAAGCGCTTGCCTTAACTCCTTCGGGGCCGACAATGGCGGAAGGCTCCCGTTGGACAATGAACGGAGCCCTTCAGATTCAATGGCAGGGCCTAAATATCGCGATGATCGAAGGCATCAAGAAAATTCGTGAGGATTATACGGTCGGTGCCCTGAGTTTTCAAAAAGCTAAAATTCAGCTTGAAAGGGAAATCAGGAAACTCTATTTGCAAATTTTGCTGCTTGAAGAGAATCTGAAAGTCCAGGAACAGAACCTTCAGCTAGCCGAGCAAAACTTTAAGATGTCAGATTCCCGTTACCGGGCCGGTCTTTCCAGCGAATTGACGCTCCTTCAGGCGCGGGTGGACCGTGATCGTCTTATTCCCGCTGTTAATCAGGTTAACGACAATATAAAAATTGCCCGGGCGAACCTTGCCGTACAGCTTGGCCTTCCGTATGACACGGAGTTTAAATTGATGTCCGTTGACTTGGGTAATTTTGATGTTTCGCTTGACGTTCAGGAATTGATTGCAAAAGCCGCCGGAAACAAGCCTGATATTATGGAATTGCAGGCAAATATTACGGCAACAAAAAGCGCCCGCACGGCACTTGCCTTGCAAACATGGACGCCGAACCTGAATATCGGCTGGAATGTGACACCGACAAACAGCGATCCGTTTGGCTCTACCAGCACGTGGACGGACAGGGGAAGCTTGAGCCTTTCGCTTAACTGGGCGCTTAACGGCTTGCTCCCGTTTACTAAAGAAGGAAACGCGATAAAAAACATGGATGATACGCTCAAAACCCTTGATATCAACCTTGCCCAGATGATTCGCGGTGCGGAAGTTGAGGTCTACAACACGGTGTTTACCATCAATCAGGCGCGATCTTCGGCAGAGACTCAACAGAAAACCGTGGATTTGGCGCAGAGGACATACGAATTGACATCTCAGGCATTTCAGGCGGGCTTAACGGAATTACTACAGCTGAGCAATGCACAAAATCAGTTAAGTCAGGCTCAGGTGGGTGTTTTGCAGCAGCGCTTTAACTTTTTAATAGGAATTATTGACTTGGAATACGCTATAGGGGCACCGTTTGGAACTCTGATGAAAAAACAATCGGCGAATTAAGACGCGCAAATAGAGAGAGGTAAAAAATGAAAAGATTAAAAAAAACATTATTGACTGTGGTCACTGTATTTACGTTTGTGCTTGCCGGATGCTCCGGACAGAACAGTAAAGCAGGAGGAACAGGAGGCAAAGGCGCTGCGGGGGATATTCCGGTCTTTGCGGTTAATACCACGCTTGCCATGCAAGGGTCTATCAGTGATTATATTGAATTGGCAGGAGATTTAATCGCAAGCTCAACAGTAGATACTTTTTCGGATGCAGCGGGGAAAATTACCCGACTTTTTGTTTCCGTGGGAAGCCGGATTTCAAAAGGAGATCCTATCGCCACGGTTGACCCGTCCAAACCCGGTATGAGTTATGTCCTCCATACTGCGCGTTCCCCGATATCAGGTACGGTTGTCGGATTACCTGCGGAAGTCGGCATGACGATTCAGTCGTCAACTCCGCTTGCCAAGATAGCAGGCGGCGGCGGGCTGGAAGTTCAGCTCTATATTCCGGAGCGTTTTATTTCAAAAATCAGACGCGGGCTTCCCTGCCAAATCAGCCTTGACGCCTATCCGGGAGAGCTTTTCCGCGGAAGCGTCAGCGAGGTAAGTCCCACTGTGGATATCGCCTCGCGTACTGAAATGATCAAGGTGAATGTCGATAATTCGAGTTCCCGTTTAAAGGTCGGAATGTTTGCCAAAGTAAAGATTATCACGGAAAGCAAGGCGGATATAGTCAAAATACCTGCCGCATCGGTTATTCAGCGGGGAGGGGAAAATATTGTGTTCGTTATTACACCTGACCCTACGGATTCAAATTACCATATTGCCCGACAAATTAACGTTACACCGGGTATCCTGATTGATAATGTTGTTGAAATACAGTCGGGTCTTGAGGCCGGGGACGAAGTTGTGAGTAAGGGAATGAGCCTTTTAAACGAAGGCGTACGTGTTAATGTTATTCAGAAGGAAGGCGGCGCCAGTTCTTCAGCCGGTGAGGGAGAACGGAAATGAGCATAGCTAAATCAGTTATTTCAAGGCCGGTAACTTTTTTTATCATTTTTGTGCTTTTTGTTGGTTTGGGTATATTCGCGCTTTTCCACCTGCCCATTGATCTTCTTCCCGAAATAAACCCTCCGTATATTATGGTTATGACCACCTATGCCGGCGCAGGCCCCGAAGAAGTCGAGCGTTCGGTAACGCGGCCCCTGGAACAGGCGCTCTCCAGTGTTTCAAGTTTGGAAAAAATCACCTCTTCCTCGTCAAAAGGTTCAAGCCAGATTGTACTGCAATTTACTTTTGGCACGAATCTTATAGACTCAACGAATATGGTTCGGGACGCTATAGAACGGATAAAACGCCTCTTGCCCGATACATCGGACGCTCCCCTCATTATCAGAATTGACCCGTCGATGATGCCGGTCGCCAGCTATATGGTTTCTTCGGAGATACGAAGTCCCGAAGACCTCTATCAAATCGCGACCGATACGATATCAACCCGTATGGAACAGAGCCCTGGCGTGGCCTCGGCTACGGTGAACGGCGGACGAAAAAAAATCATCCGCGTTGATTTTCCTGAATCCCGCCTTGAGGCGTATAATCTTACCATAACACAGATACAACAGATGATTGCCGCTCAAAACACCCAGATCGGCGCGGGTACTGTTACCGAAAATAATATTTCTTATATTTTAACAACTATGGGAGAGTATACATCCCTTGAGGATATCAGAAAGACGGTTATCTCTTATGTCCCCAGCGGTAAAGGCGATTCTATCGGGATTTTTCTTGGCGACATCGCCAATGTTTACGAAGGATATCAAGACGCGACAAGCGCGATCTTTGTAAACGGACAGCCGGCTATCGGAATTTCAATTCAGAAACAGAGCGGTACAAACTCGGTTAGTGTTGTTGACGATCTTCGTGCACGTATCCCCGGAATTCAGAAAGCACTCCCCGGTGATATAAAAATAAGCGAGACCTATAGTACAACCGACATGATAAAAAGAACCATTGGGGCGGTTATCTCAAGCGTTATTTCGGGCGTTATCCTTGCCGTTCTTGTGCTTTTTGTTTTCTTCCGCCAGATCAAACCAACCCTTGTTATCGCGATTAGTATGCCGGTTTCAATGATAGTTACAATTATGCTGATGTACTTTGCCGGTCTTACCTTAAACCTGATGACACTTGCCGGTCTCTACCTTGGCTTGGGTATGCTCGTTGATAACTCTATCGTTGTTTTGGAGAATATCTATCATTATCGGGAAAAGGGCGCGAAACTCCGTCCGGCGGCAATTTTGGGAACAACGGAAATGATCGTGGCAATCAGCGCATCTACGCTGACGACTATCGTTATTTTTGCCCCGCTGATTATGTTTCAGAGTATGCTGGAAGTACAGGGCGAAATGTTTGCGGGCCTTGCGTTCACTATTGTTATTTCGCTTGCCATTTCTCTGTTAACCGCTATCTTTCTTGTACCTATCCTCTGCTCACACTTTTTCCCGCTGGTAACAAGAAAACAAAAACCGCTTACCGGCCCCTTGTCGGGCATAGATCGGGTCATCGCGCGCTTTCTTATCAACCTTGAGAATAATTACCGAAAAATCGTTGATAAAATACTACGGCATAAACTTAGGACTATCATCATTATCTTTATCCTTTTTGCCGGAGCCATCGCGCTGGTACCTGTTACCGGCTATGTCTTTATGCCGCAGCAGGAACAAGATTCGGTTAACGTTCGGGTAACCCTGCCCCTGGGTACCCCGATTGAGGAGACAAGCGATTGGCTTGCACGACTTGAGGAGATTGCCAAGAGAGAAGTTATTTATAACGGGGAAATCGCCTATAAAAGAATCATGATTAATGTCGGCGGCGGCAGGTTGGGAAGCGCCGGTTCCTCGAATTCGGGAACCTTGCAAGTTATCCTGCCGGATTACAAGGATAGAAAGCTCCACGAGGATGATGTAAAAACGATACTGCGGCGCCATTTTAACGACTTTCCGGGCGCAATCTTCCAGTTCCAGTCCGGCTGGGGCGGCGGCGGCATGGGCGGTAATCCCGTGGATATTATGATAAAAACAGACGATTTAAAGCATGGTAAAGAAATTGCCGATCAGATCGTTGCGCTGCTCAAAGAACGGATACCGGAAGCCACCGAGCCGCAGATCGATATGCAGGACGGTCTGCCTCAGCTTGAAATTGAGCTTGACAGGCAAAGAATGTACGCGCTTGGCCTGAACGCCTACAATGTGGGTAACGAGATAAAAGCGGCGGTAGACGGGCTTGTTGCCTCAAAATATTCCGAGGCAGGAACCGATTACGACATAGTTCTGCGTTATGCAGAAAATGACCGGAATTCCCGGCCCGCCCTTGATCATGTCTTTGTTAAAAATTCAGCGGGGAAACGTATTCCTGTTTCCAATTTCGCCGGATTTAAGGAAGGCATCGGCCCGGTTACGATTAAGCGTGAAGGGCAGAGCCGCGTCATCCATATTACGGCGGGCGTCCTGTCCGGCACATCGCTTAATGTTATCGAGGACAAGGTACGCAGTCTTATTGCTGCGGAGATCCCCGCCGAAGACGACCTGATTATTGAATTTGGCGGAGACAGCGCCGAAATGCAGAAGACCGTCAAGGCGTTTATGCTCATTCTTCTGGTTGCCGTTTTTCTTGTATTCGGCGTTATGGCAGCTCAGTTTGAGTCGTTTAAAGACCCCTTTATCATTCTTTTTACGATACCGCTTTCAATTATCGGTGTTGTTGCAATTTATCTGATAACCGGTGACAAGTTTAATGTGCTTACCGCCGTGGGTATTCTTGTTTTAATCGGTGTTATCGTAAATAACGGCATCGTTCTTGTGGACTACACGAATTTACTTCGTAAGCGCGGCTACAGTCTTCACGATGCCTGTGTTGAGGCTGCCGGAAACCGCCTGCGCCCGATTTTAATGTCAACGCTTACCACGGTACTGGGGCTTGCGCCGCTTGCCTTTCTTCCGGGCGAAGGAACCGAACTTGTCGCGCCGATTGGAAAAACAGTTTTCGGCGGCTTGACATTCGGTACACTGATGACCCTCTTTTTAATGCCGACCGTGTACGCGATTCTGAACAAGCATGACGACGCCCGAAAAATGAAACGCGAAGCCCGGCGGGAAGGCATAGCTCTTGGTCTTAAAGGCAAGGCTCTGCGAGAGCAGACTAAAGAAACTGAGCAACATATACTGGAAGAAGAAGCGCGCGAAGAGGAAGAATGGAAAGCAGGTGATGCTCACACAAAAACGGGAGACAAGCAATGATACGTGTTGAAATTATAGCAAACCGCTCAATTGAAGATAATATCCACGATGCTTTGCGCGCCGCGGATGCCGCCAAATTCTATACGATGATTCCTGTGGTACACGGCGTTGGTATTCAAGGGCCCCGTATGGGGGACTCTGTGTGGCCCGAAGAAAATTTTATGATGATCGTGTGGTGTGAGGAAGACGAGGCGCGCCGTATCGTAAAGGCACTGGACTCGGTCAAAGCCCAATATCCCAACGAGGGAATTACAATTTTTGGTGCACCTCCGGCGTAGGGGCCGCAGTCTGCGTTTAAGAAACACCTGTCCCTGTTCACGGTGACAGGTGCTCCGAAGCGTTCCGATACACGGTTTTGCTGTATCAGGACTATGGAGGAGATATCCTGCCATTCTAAAACCTTTACCCCGTGCCCATCATCCGTGGTGCTTCGGGGTATGGGGCTTAGGAATGATCAGCTTGCTGCTACCCAAGACCTGCGGCTCATCTTCTTTTTTCGTATCGCCAAGATGGGATCGTGCCTTGCGATGGCTCTTGTTGCGTTTAAGAAAGCGCGTTATCATTAAACAAACATTCTTTTTATACCAGGAAGGGATACTATGAAAAACACGAAAAAATTCTTTTTTCTCGGTTTGATTGTTGCAGTGATTGCTGTCGCCTGTGAAAAACCGCCGACAGAAGCAATGGACAAAGCGGCGGCGGCGGTAACAAGAGTAGAAAATGATATTGATGTGCAAGTATATGCCTCGAACAATATCGCAAAAATTCGGGATATGCTCAAGAATATGAGGACGGAAGCTAACCAGAAGCGCTATGCTCAGGCCCGTCAGTTGGCAGCGGATATCATTGACTTTGCCGATAAGGTGATTGCCGAAGGCAAGAGTGCGGCAGCCCGTTTGCACGATGATGCGGCAAACGCGCTTGACCTGATGGAAAATGCCATACGAGAGACGCAGACAACGCTCGAAGACGCCCGTAAAGCGAAACAACAGGGGCTTAAATTCGATGAGCTTGATAATGATTTTACCGGTGCACAATCCGGTGCGGAACAGGCAAGGCTCGAGAACAATGAAAAACGTTACCGCGAGGCGATAGATACCAGTGAAGGTGTCCGTTCGGCTCTTGGTTCCATCACGGCAAAAATCGGAGAGGCAAGTCTCTCTCAGTCAAGAAAGAAGTAAAAAGGGGTAAACAGGTGTCGGAAGCGGCGGGAGTATTCGCTCAGCAGCTTATTAATGGTATCTCTCTCGGGAGTATTTATGCACTCATTGCCTTAGGCTATACTATGGTCTACGGCATCGTGCTTTTAATAAATTTTGCACATGGTGATATTCTTATGGTGGGGGCGTATGCTGCTTATTTTATTATGAGCATCTTAGGAGTATCGCCGCCCATTTTGATTTTAGCTTTTGTGTTTTCAATGGCGGTCTGTGCTGCGCTGGGTATTGCTATTGAACGCTTTGCCTATCGTCCCCTGCGGAGCGCTCCCCGACTCAATTCACTGATAACCGCGATTGCTGTCTCGCTTATTTTGCAAAACGGCATGAGGGTCTTACCCTTTGTCGGATCAAACCCCCGTCAGTTTCCCCAGCCCCCGATAAGTACGGTCATTATCGGGCCTTTTTCGGTTTCCAGCATACAGATCATCGTGATAGTAGTCTCGTCACTCCTTATGATCGGGCTCAATTATATTGTAAACTCCACAAAACAAGGCAAGGCTATGCGCGCTGTTTCATTTGATATGTCGGCGGCAAGTTTAATGGGAATTTCCGTTAATAAGACCATTTCGTTTACCTTTGCGCTCGGCTCAAGTTTAGCCGCTGCCGGAGGGATACTCTACTCTTTCGCGTATCCGCAAATTATGCCGACTATGGGTACTATGCCCGGTTTAAAGGCTTTTGTTGCCGCAGTTTTTGGCGGTATCGGATCAATTCCGGGTGCCATGCTCGGCGGCATTATTTTAGGCGTGATAGAAACGCTTACAAAAGGTTATATCACATCGCAATATGCCGATGCTATTTCTTTTGCCATTCTGATCATCATTCTTTTGGTCAAGCCTACCGGCATTATGGGCACAAAAGTCAGGATCAAGGTTTAAGCCCCTAAGCTTCCGGCTTTGACGGCCCTTGTGTGCTAAGCCCGACAGACTCCTAGACACTGCCTGCATAGCAGGGTAAATTTGATCATGATAGGTTTTTTGGAAGGGGCAAGTCTGATTTTTTGGATTGCCGCGATTTTCGGAACAGTCTTGTTTATTCTGCGGGTTGCTTTGTTTGTTTTTGGCGGTTTCGGCACGGACACCGACATGACTTCGCAGGGCGATATTTCCGACTCCGGCGCAGGGGATGTCTCGCAGGCTAGTGATGCTGCATTTAAACTGCTTTCCCTCAATTCAATTACCGGTTTTATCGCTATGTTCGGCTGGGCGGGTTTAGCGGCGTATTCACAGCATAGACTTTCCTTCCTTGTCTCGTTGGGTATTGCTATTTTTGCCGGTTGTATCGTTATTGTTTTAACTGCTTCCCTTGTTCATTTTGCGATGAAATTAAAAAGCCCGGGCGAGGTGTTCACGCTTAAAAATGCGGTCGGCAAGGTAGCCGAGGTCTATTTGGAAATACCCGCCGGATACCATGAGCCCGGAAGGATTATTTTTACCGTGAACGGTGCCCAACATGAGGCGGACGCGCTGTGCGAAAACGGGCAATTGATTAAATCATTTGAAAGGGTTACTATTATTCGTGTTTTAGATCCGCGCACAGTACTTGTAGCGCCCCTTGGAGGTTAATGTGGGTTTTAATTTTACCCTGGTTGCCGTTATTTTTTTAGCGGTTTTTCTTTTTATACTGATTGTTTTTATCGCAAGCCGGTATAAACGGTGCGCATCAAACAGGGTGTTAGTTGTTTTCGGTAAGATAAGCGGCGGACGCTCAGCGCGTTGTCTGCACGGTGGTGGTGCTTTTGTTTGGCCGCTTATTCAAGACTATTGCTACCTTGACTTGACGCCGATGACGATCAATATTCCCCTGAAAGGGGCTCTTTCCCAGCAAAATATCCGCGTCAATGTGCCCAGCACTTTTACTGTTGCGATTGCTACGGAAGAAAGCAGCATGAATTCTGCAGCGGTACGTCTTTTAGGGCTTGAAAACAAAGACATTGAGTCGATGGCAACGGAAATTATTTTGGGTCAGCTCCGCTTAACGGTAGCTTCCCTTACCATAGAGCAAATCAATCAGGATCGCGAGCGATTCCTTGAGTCTATCCGTAAAAACATTGATATAGAGCTTGACAAAATCGGTCTCTGTCTTATCAACGTGAATGTTACCGATATTACTGATGAGTCAGGATATATCGAGAGTATCGGAAAGAAAGCAGCGCTTACAGCTATCAATCAGGCTAAGGTTGATGTCGCTGAACAGGATAAGCGGGGTGCCATAGGCGAAGCCGAGGCAAAAAAAGATCAGCAGGTGCAGGTTGCCCAGTTCGCCAAAGACCAACAAGTGCAGGTCGCTGAATTTAATAAAGAGCAGCGCATTCAAATAGCCGATTACAATGCACGGGCTGTTGAGGGCGAAAACAAATCCAAAGCGGAGATTGCCTCTTCTGCGGCAACGCTCGCCGAACGTGAGGCGGAGGCTGCCCGACGCGGAGAAGTCGCCCATCAGGAAGCGGAAGCTGATATTCAGAAGGCGAAAGCGTTCTCCGAACAGCGTCGGCTTGAGGCGGAGGAAGTTGTACCGCGTGAAATTGAAAAACGGAAAATAGAGATCGATGCCGCAGCTCATGCCGAACAAAAGCGTCGCCTCGCACAAGGTGATGCCGATGCGATTTTACTGGTACGGTCCGCCGAGGCTGAAGGTATAAAAAAAGTGCTTGAGGCAAAAGCCTTGGGGTATCAGACCCTTATCAAAGCGGCAAACAGTGACGCGAAAAGCGCAGCAACCTTGCTTATTGTTGAAAAACTCGAAGAAATTGTCAAAATGCAAACTGAAGCAATTAAAAATATCAAGATTGATAAAATCACTGTCTGGGATAATCCCTCCGGCGATCAGAGTTCTACCGCGAATTTTATGCGTAATCTTGTTAAAACACTGCCGCCGCTGCATGATATTGCGCAGCAAGCCGGTATTGACTTACCGCACTTCCTTGGCTCGGTGGAAAAAGAGGTGCCAGAAGAACGGGATTCCGTTCTGCGGACAGGTGAAAAGCTTTCATAGCATAAGAAAGCACAGGGTTTTGAATGTTTTTGAAATCCTGTGTTGTAGAAACCCTGTCCTGCGGGGTAGAAATCCCGCAGGACAGGGTTTCAATATTTATCAATAATGCTTGCGCGATCGGCACGAGGAACCCCGCTTACCGGACGGATTCTGTTTGTAAAGGAAGCGGTCCGCATAAATTATCCGGGCTAAGGGAGCTTCCCCTACCTGAAAATTGCAAAGGTATTTTTGCTATACATTATAATGCATAAAATATAATATAAAAAAGAATTGTTTGAGGATTTTTATGAAACAGAAATGCATGTTTACTGCGGCACTTTTTATCTTATTGTGTTCCGCAACGCTGGTATCCGCCGCGCCTGTTACAATCAGGCTCGCCTCGCTGGTGCCGGAAAACACTGATTGGGGTAGGGCTCTGAATAAGATGGCCCAACAATGGTCTGAGGCAACAAACGGAGAGGTTATTGTCAAAGTTTACCACGGCGGGGTTATCAGCAGTAACGAGAGTGAGATACTGCAAAAATTGAACCAAAACCAGATTCAAGCCGCCGTGTTATCATCGGCAGGCATGAGTAAGATATCCGAAAAAATTTTAACTTTAAGCTGCCCTTTCCTTATCAGAAATGACGAGGAGCTTGATTATATTCTAGCTGATCTCAAGCCCACACTGGAGTCACAGATTGATCGTAACGGATACAAGGTTGTCGCATGGTCAAAAGCCGGCTGGATTAAATTTTTCGGACGCCGTCCTATTTTTACCCCACCGGATTTAAGATCCCAGAAGATTGCCTCCGGAGAAGTCCCGGCTTTGAACAACGCATTTAAGGCCTTAGGTTATACGATTACCGTAATGGCTTATAATGATGTGCGTACTGCGCTTGAGGCAAACAGAATTGACGCTTTTTTTCAAAGCCCTGTCTATGCCGCTTCCATGCAGCTTTTTAACACTGCGAGAAATATGTGCTCATTAAATGTCGCGCCGTTCATGGGAGGCATTGTACTTAACCAAGCCGCATGGCGAAGGATTCCGGATAAATACAAAGCCAAACTGCTTGAAATTTCCGGACAGGTTGAAATTGACAATAATAACGCGATAGCCGCACTTGAACGCTCTGCCATTGATATTATGCTCAAAAACGGGCTTGTTATCAACGAAGTAAGTCCGGCCCAGCAAAAACTATGGGAAGATGAGAGTAATGCGGCCATGTCATCCTTATCAAACGGGGGAAGCGCTGCCATTGATCCTGAAATATATCAACGCATTGAAACATTACTCCGTCAAATCAGGAAATGAGGTTTCATGTGAATAAAAAAACAACGGGGACCCGGAACAGCGTACTTCCCGGCACGATAGCCGAAAAACAAAGCGTGATCTGTTCTATTGAGGATTGGATCTGCAATATCGCACTCATTCTTCTTGCCCTTGTTCCTGCACTTGATTATCTGCTGAGCATTACCATTCACCGGGGGATTCCCTCATCAAGTGAATTAGTCCCGCAGCTGCTTTTGATTGCCGGTCTTGTTTCGGGAATGATTACCACAAGAAAACAGGAACATCTTGCCATAGGGTTGATTCACTATATTAAGCATGAAAAAGTCCTGAAAGTTTTAAAAATAATAAGCGCTTCACTTTCATCGTCTATCGCGATACTTTTGAGTTTTGCTTCTCTTGCCTATATTAAAACTGCGCTCTCGCCTCCGTGGATGCTATGGTTCGGCGAAGAAGCTCAAAGCGCACAGATGATTGCTTTTCTTCCGGCTTGGGCTTTTGCGCTTTTTCTTCCTCTCGCTTTTTTTGTTATCGCTCTGCGTTTTACCCGCCTGATTCCTTTGCCTGAAAAAATCAAACCCCTGTCGTTTATACCGGTGATTTTTGGTGTTTTCTGTGCAGTACCTGTTATCCTGAAATTTATATGGGGCCTTAATTTGCCTCCTGCCGCCTTTGATATATCTGATTGGTATATAGGGATAGCCGACTTTATAAAAATACCCGCCATTATTTTTTTAGTTGTCATGGCATTTGGCGGAACGCCTCTTTTTATTGTTTTTGCGGGAGTCGCCATGCTTCTTTTTGAAGCTGAAGCTTGGGAAATTGATACGATAATAACGGACGTTAATTTTACTTTGACAAAATCTGATTTTATCGCGATTCCGCTTTTTACCCTGACCGGATTTTTCCTTTCGGAGAGCAAGGCCGGGGAACGTCTTGTAAATGCCTTTAAAAGCTTTTTCGGGTGGTTCCCCGGTGGTGTCGTCATTGCAACGGTTGTGCTTTGCGCTTTTTTTACGACATTTACCGGTGCCTCGGGCGTCACGATACTTGCCCTTGGCGGTATTCTCTATACCGTCCTTTCTGAAAACGCGCAATATTCCCCCGGTTTTTCAACCGGCTTAATCACATCCTCGGGAAGTATCGGACTACTCTTCCCCCCGAGCCTTCCGCTTATTCTGGTCGGCGTTACCATACAGCAGAGCATTCTGGAGCTTTTTGCGGCGGGTTTTATTCCGGGCTTAATATTAAGCTGTGCGATGATACTGTTTGGTATTATCGTTTCAATAAAGACAAAAGTACCGCTTGAAAAATTCAATATCAGGAAAGCTCTTCGTTCATTAAAAGCCTCGTTCTTTGAAATATTACTCCCTATTATGCTGCTCTATGGCTATATTGGTTTGGGTTTATCTCTTGTTCAAATAAGTGCGATTGCACTGGTTTATATTTTTTTTATTGAAGTTTTTATCACAAGAGAAATACCGTTAAAAAATGTTCCGCGCGTTTTCATCAAGGCAATTCCGATTATAGGAGGTATACTCTCGATTATCGCCCTTTCCAAGGGCCTCTCAGACTATGTCGTATATACACAGGCCCCTGAAAATTTCGCACACTGGCTGCAAACAGCGGTAAGCTCAAAAATCGTATTTCTTTTAATTTTGAACCTTGCCCTGATCTTTGTCGGTTGTTTTATGGATATTTTTTCCGCTATAGTCGTGGTTCTGCCACTGATTATTCCGCTTGGTCAAGTCTATGATATAAATCCGCTCCATTTGGGCATTATATTTTTAATTAATCTGGAAGCGGGTTTTTTAACGCCCCCGGTGGGTTTAAACTTGTTCCTCGCAAGCTACCGCTTTAAAAAACCCTTTGTTGAAATATGTAAATATGTTTTTCCCTTTTTACTAATCCAGCTTGCCGTGGTCTTTTTGGTAACCTATGTGGATGATCTTTCTCTATTTCTGCCGGCCCTCTTGAATTCTAAGTAAGCAGGACAGGTGGAGTGGACTTTGCCGCCCTAAAAAAACAAGCCTCAGAGGCTCCCCTTGAAAGCGGATGCTATATCATGCGTGATGAAAAGGGGAAGATCATCTATGTCGGCAAAGCAAAAATCCTGCGTAAGCGGCTTCAATCATACTTTAGCGGCGCAAAAGATATAAAAACTGCGACATTGATGCGTACGGTGCGCTCAATTGAGACCATCATTGTTTCTAATGAATATGAAGCCCTCCTTTTAGAAAATACCTTAATTAAGCAGTATACGCCAAAATACAACATCAGTTTAAAAGACGGAAAATCATATCCGGTTATCAGGATTACGGCGGAAGACTTCCCGAAAATATTCAAAACCCGTTTTATTGTGGAGGACGGATCGCGTTATTTCGGGCCTTTCCCCAATGTCAAGGCACTTGATAATCTTTTAAATACCCTTTTAAAAATCTTTCCCATACGGAAATGCGGCATCCTGCGTAAAAGAAAAACTCCCTGTGTGTATTTTCATATAGAGCAATGTCAAGCGCCGTGCTGCGGGAAAATAACGGCGGTGAAATACGCTCGGTATGTTGAGCATATCGCAAAACTTTTGGAGGGAGATACTACTCCCATCACGGTTGAACTTACGCAAAAAATGCATAAGGCGGCACGGAATTTGTTTTTTGAGAAGGCGGCACGGTACCGCAATACGATAAACGCGATAAGTGAACTGTCCTCGCTTAACGCAGTGGTTGATTTTGATACGGAGTCACGTGACTATATTGCTTCGGCAAGTGAAGGAGTACTTAGCAGCTACACGGTTTTTTCTATGCGCGGCGGGAAACTGAGCAACAGGGAACTGTACCGTACAAAAAGTGCGGCGGGGAACTACGATTCTCTTGAGACATTTATCATGTCATATTATTCGCCGGACAACCCGCCTCCGGCAAAGATCTATGTTGAGGAGCATCCGATCGAAGTCGATGAGAGAGCGCCGGAAACGGATAATTCGGATTATACTGAAAAGGATACGAACAGGGATACCACTTTATTATATAATATAAAAAAATATATTCACGACCAATTTAATCTTATGCCTGAAATAACGATACCAAACGATAAACGTCACCGCGCCGCGCTTGCGATGGCAAAACAAAACGCACTTGAAGATTTACGTAAACAACTAAAAGAACGCGGTGCCGGAGCGGCTCTTGACGAGTTAAAGAGTGCACTTCATTTACAGAACCGCCCTGAGCGTATAGAAGGTTTTGATATAGCTCAGCTTGACGGAAAACACCCTGTAGCAAGTTTAATTTCATTTTATAACGGTGTTCCGGATAAAAAAAACTACCGCTATTTTAAGCTTAGAAGCGTTATCGGTATTGTTGATGATTTTGCGAGTATGCGGGAGGCGGTGCGCCGACGTTACTCGCGCCTGCTTGCCGAGAACAAAGAATTACCCGACATGATTTTAATTGACGGCGGCATAGGACAGGTAAACGCAGCAAAAGGGGTGCTTGATGAATTGGGCGTATACTGTGATATAGCGGGCCTTGCAAAACGTGACGAGGAAATTTGGCTGCCCTCGGAGACTATTCCGGCAAAACCGATAAAACTTCCCCGGGATTCCGAGGCGCTAAAAATACTGCAAGCCGTGCGCGATGAAACGCACCGTTTTGCAACCGGATTTAATCAGCGCCTGCGCTCAAAAGATCTGTCCTTTGATTCGCTTGAATCTGTTGAAGGTATCGGCCCCAAACGGGCGGCGCTTCTTATAAAAGAATTCCAGTCAATCAAAAATATTGCTGCGGCAAAGCCCGAAGAAATACACAAGCGCTGCTTTATCAGTCTTGAATTGGCTCAAACAGCCATCGCCGCATCCCGACTTGCCCTTGAAAATCAGGCGGCCCGCAAAAAGGCACTCATAGGGCCAAGGGTTGAGGGTATAGGGATTTCTTGTCCTTAGCTAAACCCCCGGCAATATGGCTGCAACGAGAGGCAGCGGATCATCATGCTTAAAGTTAGAAATATGTACAGCGGCTATGACAAAACCGATATTGTAAAAAACATCAGTCTTGACGCAGGGAAAGGGGAAGTCCTTTGTATCGTAGGTACCAACGGCTGCGGCAAGAGTACCTTGTTAAAAGCCCTGATCAACACCCTCCCCTACCGGGGCAGTATAACGATTGACGATAAAGAAGTGTCATCGTTTTCAAGAAAAACGCTCGCACAAAAGATCGCATTCATGGGGCAGTTTGAGCAGATATTTTTCCCGTACACAGTGTTTGATACGGTTGCACTTGGACGCTACGCCTACGCACATGGCTTTTTAAAGTCATATTCAAAAAAAGACAATGAAATAATTGATAATGTACTGGAGCGCATGAACTTGAGTGATGTCCGACATAGACTTATCAACGAGTTGTCCGGTGGTCAGCTGCAAAGAGTTTTCCTTGCCCGTGTTTTTGCCCAGACACCGGAAATCATCCTGCTTGATGAGCCGACGAATCATCTTGATCTCTCGTATCAAATTGATATCTTGGCGGCTCTTCGCGCTTGGGTAAAAGAAAACGACACAATCGCGATTATTGTACTGCACGATCTAAACCTTGCTCATTATTATGCGGACAACGCCGTCATAATAAATCACGGGACTATCGTCTCGCACGGAGATCCGCGAAAAATATTCAGCGGTGCGCCGTTAAAAGAAAGCTATGGTATGGATGTAAAACAATTCATGCTGGATTCACTCTCAAAATGGAAGTGCCGGAAGCAGTAGAAAAAATATACTCCGGAATACCCGGATTTTATTTGAACGGTACTCCGGTGCATTTTTCCACTTTCAATAGCCTGTTGAACGGAGGCTGTGTGCCGGTGCGAACATTGTACGTGCGGAGTAAACTTTGAAAATAATTGATTATATAAATCCCTCCGGTTAATAGAGCGCAGTTAATAGATCGTGTCCGTGCGTGATGCTTAAAAATAAAACCTAGCCGAAAAACAGGCGACTAAAAACTAAAAATCTAGCCCAAAATATAATAGGTCTACAGAAAGGTAGATCAGAATGGGGTTAGATATGCATAGCAGACACGAGATTGTAAGATGTAATTACAAAGCGTATCAGAAGGCAGGCAAGAAAGAGAAAAAAGAGATGCTGGACAGGTTGGCGCCAACTAC
>JAITXS010000032.1 GCA_031284645.1 Spirochaetaceae bacterium
CTTGAAAAAGCGCTTGGAAAAGCCGTAAACTGGTGTATAGAACATGATATTTTAAAAGATTTTCTGGAAGAAAACTCTACGGAGGTTAACAATATGTTATTTACCGAATGGAATTGGGACGATGCCCTGGAAGTTGCCCGTGAAGAGGGTTTGGAAGAGGGTATTGAAAAGGGGCGTGGCGAGGGCAGAGAAGAAGGTCGAGAGGAGGGTCGAGAAGAAGGCATTGAAGTGGGTATTAAAAAAGGCATTGACCGTTTTTACGAACTTCTTGAACAAGGGTACACCCCAAAAGCGGCTAAGGAAGCGCTCGAAAATAAAAGTAGGGTCACTGGGTAAAGGGTAGAGGGGTAAAATAGGGTTTTGGGTTTAGGGTAGAGGGTCTGGGTTTACCAGAAATCCTGTACCATACCTGGCTCTCCTAAACCTTTGCTTCGGGTATGGGATAGCGGATGTCTGATACTACTATACCCAAAACCCTCTTACCCTTTTATAATATTTTAATGTGGAGGTAAAAAAAATGGCAGAAACAAAAGGCCGGCCGAGAGAGCGGGAGTACGTTACTATGGCGAATTTTAACGAGTGGCTGGACAGGCTTGCCCGCGAACGCGAGCAAGCTGATGCGAAATTCCTCAAGGAACGTGAGGAATTTAAAAGACAACAGGAAGAAGCCGAAGCAAAAGCCCGCAAGGAACATGAGGAGTTCAAAAGACGACAGGAGGAAGCTGAGGAAAACGCTCGTAAAAAGCAGGAGGAAGCTGATCGGAGACAACAGGAAGCGGCTTTTTTGGCGGAACAACGCATGAAACAGATCGACAAGCGGCTGGGGAAATTGACCAACAGGGTCGGCGAAATTATCGAACATTTGATAACGCCGAATGTACTGGAGAAGTTTAAGAAAATGGGCTTCTCGTTTAGCAGAACCGCACGCAATATTTATATACAAGACAAAGACGGCAAGACCTTAACCGAGATAGATACTGTGTTCCAAAACGGCGAGGATATCATGATAGTCGAGGTCAAGACGCATCCGACCACGGATGATATAATCCGTCATGCAAAAAGAATGATCCTGCTGAAAACGCAGAATATGTATCCGGGGCTGAATCTTTACGGCGCGATAGCGGCGGCGGTGATCGACGATGAGACGCGGGAGGCGGCGATAGGACAGGGTTTTTATGTACTTGAACAAAGCGGCGACACCATGAAGATACTCCCCGATGACCCGGATTTTAAACCGAAAAGGTGGTGAGCTAAGTAGGGTAATTGGGTAGGGGGTAGAGGGTCTTGATTTTACCAGACATTCCCTACCCTAAACCCACTGCCCTTGACCTTTGCTTCGGGATGAGGGGGTCGAAATAGGGTTTTGGGTACAGGGTAGAGGGTTTAGTTCTGAGCGAAAATCTCCTACCCTAGCCCCTTAACCCTATTACCCTTCTTTAAACCCTATACCCCGAATCCTCCTACCCTATTTGACACAGAATGCAGGGGCAACGCCCCATGCATCATCTGAGTAGCCATTGGCGTCGGCTTTTCCGGTGTCGGCCACCGAGCAGAAAAACTCGTACTGCCTATCACAAGGTGATGCGAGCCAGTACCGGCCGCCAGCAGCCGAGGGTTTCTTCCGCCTGTCATCACTGTTATAATATTCAAGAGATGCCTGATTACCCTCTGTCTCAAGTCCTCCTACAGAATAGGTAGCACCCCCACCAAACATCTCCCGCTCTGTCGGCAGCCATATCTTGTCTGTTATCTCATCTGCCCTAATCGCGAATTCTCCAGAATCCGACACGTACCTTTTAGTTCCCCAGATTATTTGATCATTACTCAAAGGCACTCCGGCAGCCTCCAAACCAGCGGAAAATGTCCCTGAACCACTATCCCCCGTATTTACCAGATATTTCCTCATCTGACTCCCTTTATACCCGTTGTAATTTGTCTTCGAGGTCTCCATTTGACGGTCTACCGGTGTATCTTTGAAATGCATCACGATATGCGCTATGTTCGGATTGCTTCCCCCAGCCCCCCAATATCTCCCACGTTCATTAAATGAATTTATCCCTACCACTATCAAACGCAACTTATCTCCCGTGGCCGATCCTGATAGTATCTCCCCACTCCCGTCATATGCCGCCACTGCAAAACTGCTCGGCAAATCCAGGTAATCCCCCAGCCTTATCTTTTGGTCCAGGTCTATAGACAACGGGGTGGGAAGTCCACTCAGATAATTGTGAATCTTGTTAAAAGTGTCCGCTACCCGAGCCGCGCCTGTACCCGTAGCTCTGAACTTTATCGACAAATCCGGTGATGTTGATTCGCTCACCGTTACCATGCATGTAGTCGTATAAGTCGTGCCGCTGTCGTTTACCATCGCCGTTATTATCGTGCGCCCAAACCCTACCGGTGTCACCACACCGTTGCTCACCGTTGCCACGTCCGTGTTATCTGATGCCCAGTTTACTGTCCGGTTTGTCGCGTTTGCCGGATATACTGTCGCAACCAGTGTTGCCGTGCTAGACCCCGCTTCCATGCTTAGACTGTATTTATCAAGGCCTATTACACTCACCGCCACCGGTTTTACCGTTACGTTACAACTTGCATACTTCGTGCTGTCGCTTGTTGATGTTGCCCTTATTGTCGCAGTCCCGGGGATTAACGGCGTTACTACACCGTTACTCACCGTTGCCACTGCCGTGTCGCTTGAGCTCCATACTATGTTCTTGTCTGTTGCGTTTGCCGGATTTACAGCTGCCGCCAGCGTTACCACACTGCCTCCCGCATCAAGGCTCAAGCTGCCGATATTCAGCTCTATCCCCGTTACCGGCACCTCCTTAACCTCTACGGTGTGTACGGCAGACTCCGCACCGGCACGCGCCGTTATTGTCACGATCCCCGGCGCTACCATGACGACCAGCCCGTTTATCACATACGCCACATCCGTATTGCCGGAAATCCACTCTACCCCCTTGTTCGTTGCACCAGGCGGCTCCACCACCGCACTCAGACTCAGGCGCTCCCCGGCAAAGCCTGATGCCGCCCCCGCAATGCTTACACCGCTTACCGGCACTATTTCCTGCGGCAATACCACCTTCTTCACCGTCCGGCTGTCCGTAAAACCCCCGTCAAGCGTTTTTACCGTTATTGTTACATCCTCCGTGCTCACCTGTTTGAAATCCAACAGCGCCAAGCCTCCGCTCACTTCCGCCACCCCGACTACTTCAGGCTTGCTTGATGTCCAGATGACTCCTTTGTTTGCTGCATTTACCGGATATATCGTGGCGACCAGCGGTATCGAACTCCCCGCTGCCCCGCCCAACTCCCCGCTCGGACTTATCACCACTTTCTCTACCGCCACATTCGAAGTATCGTTATTACTTCCCGTTTCGCCATTTTTCCCGTCCGCCTTCTTCGCTCCGATGAGAGACTCCACCATCCAGTTCTCGCACGAGACCATACTCCCCAATACCAGCACCATACCCAGTATTAACGCCGCGGGATTTTTCATTCTTACTTTTTTCATTCTTGCTTTCTTTTTCATATTTCTTCCTTAACTTGATATATTAGGGTTCTTACGGGGGTTCAGCTTCCTGCCAAGCACTATAGCCAAGAGCCTACTACCCAATTACCCTATCTAAAACTTGTATCCAACTATAACGCCCAGTCCAAACGGCACCGGGTAGCCGACCCGTATATACGGCTCCGCATAAAATGAATCAACGGGGAAACGGACTCCGGTGCTTATATCCACTGCCATGCTGCTTATACCGTTTCTCCCGCTTTCGATAAATGTCGTCCCGCCCACCCCCATCTGTACCCACAGTCGCAGCTCTTCAATTTTTTTAAGCGCTATGTAACATCTCCCGTATGTCGTGACCTCGAATATCCCAAGCCCGTCAAAATCATTTCCGTAATCCACTTTTATCCCAAAGGTAAAACACTCGCTTAAGGCGTATCCGGCGATAAGGCCTCCGGCCATACTCATCCCACGCCTCCCGCTTAAGTTTCCTTCCATCAGAGTCCCAACCGAGATTTCCCCGGCTTCCTGTCCCCAGCTTGTCATTCTTGTTATTACCAGCATCACCGCTGCCACTAATCCGATTCTCGTTTTTTTTCTCATCTCTTTCCCCTATCCTGTACAATAAAAAAACCTCAAGGGGATGCGGAAACATACAATTTCCCGTATTCTCTTGAGGTTTTTTTTCTTGAGATTTTATATTGAAATTGAGGATTCCCCCGCGGGGGCACAAAACCTTTTTTGCCCGGATGATTCTCCGAGTGTCAGGTATTGGGTCGCGGCAGGGCCTATACCATAAACTGCCAATGATACACCTTCCGGTGTAAACGACAGCAAACGGATAAATACCCATAAGGAATCTTGCACCTCTTTTTTCATCATAGCGTTAGTTTAGGACAAACTTCGCAAATTGATCAAGAGGAATTTTGAAAAAAGACATGTTTCTGAATAAAAAGTTTTTAATTTGTTATATAATAAAGAATTATATTCTTAATTATAATATTATATATTATAATTAAGAATATTGTAATAATATATATACTTTTATGTACTTATCGCGTGTGAAAAATACGATTTTTAAAAGAGTGTTCTGAACCCGAAGTTGAGGGGCGCAATTTTGACAGCAGCGAAAACCCTGACCCCAAACCCTTCCGGCGCGGGGAGCGAAAGTCAGCGCAACGGGTGAGCATAGATACGGTATTAAAAACCCGTGACCGCCGACCGCCAAAATTAAACGGACAAAATATATTTTTATATTATAAATTATTTTACAAGACACATATAACAAGGAGATAACAAAATGGCAGCGTTAAAATCATTCAAAGAGCTTATTGTGTGGCAGGAATCAGTGAATCTGGTAGAGATGATCTGTCGTCACACGCAGACCTCCCCTGAAGACGAAAAGTTCGGATTAGTAAGTCAAACGCGGAGAGCAGCAATATCTATACCGACGAATATAGCGGAAGATCCCCTGCCCCGAATTCTATGTCCTGTACAACTGCCCGGACGAGTATCTTAAAAAAGGCAGTTTGAAACTTTCGGATTCTTTTACCGAAAAAAATACCGGTGAACCGAGCCTGGAGTTAAACATGGGTGTTTACAAGATCAATAGACTTCAGCACATCTCATTTGAAACATATCTACCTTAGGGTATTGGGTAATGGGGTAATGGGGTAATGGGGTCTGGGTTTTATCAGAAAGCCCCTACCCTATACCCCGTACTCTACTTAGAGATTCCCCCTGAAAAACTCAGCGGCACACCACCCGGAACCCCAGGTCAATGACCGCGATGACGGGGATGTCGTTGCCACGATAGCCCACCGAACAGTTCGTCGCATTACGGTTCCAACTCCCGCCCCGTACCATACGGCTCGCACCCGAAGCATCAAAACACCACTCCCGCACATTACCGCTCATGTCATACAGCCCTGCACTATTCGCCGCCTTCTGCCCTACAGAATGTGTCGTGATGCTTGCATTACCATCATACCACGCAACATCATCTACCATCGAGTCACTCCCCGCCCAGCGATACATCCATGCAGACATTGGAACACTACTCGGTACCCCTCCCCTCGCCGCATATTCCCACTCTGCCTCTGTTGGTAATCTATATCCGTTATATGACGCTATCTTCGACTCATCTATTTGACCCTCTACCCCTTGAGTCGAATCTTTTAATATAGCATCACTACTATTCCTGTACACCGCTTCCTTCCCTGCCATCTCGCTATACGCATTACACCATACCACCGCATCCTGCCAGCTTACCGTCGTTACCGGCTGATCCTTATCAGTAGCTGTAGGAGGAGCCCCCGCCGTTCCGCTCTTCCCCGCTTTCCCCGGATTCGCAAACGTATACCCATGCCCTTCTCCCCACTGCTTCACTGTATACCATAGCTCATACCGCACTTCCGTCCTACCTATTGCAAAAGAGCCTATATCTATAATAGTATTTGTTGCAACATATGGATTATCACTATTAATAGTCCCCGTAGCCGTTGCCCATCTATTGCCACTCGCTATTGTACCGCTATATATAGTCCTGTACTCATCTACCACAGGCAAGCTTACCGGTACCGCATTAACCGTTACTGTACAATTCGCATACTTAGTACCATCGCTTACAGATGTCGCCCTTATCGTCGCAGTCCCGGCGACTGTCCCCGGCGTTACCAGTCCGCTGCTGTTCACCGCTACCACACCGGCAGGGCTTGATGAGAAAATACTCCATGTTACATTCCTGTTCGTCGCGTTATACGGCTCCACAAATGCCGTAAGTTTTGACGAACTGCCCCCCACATCAAGATTCAGCGCCTCCGGAAATACCGTCACATTCCCTACCGCCACAGGGTTTACCTTTACGGTGCAGTTCACTGACTTCTTACTACCCACTGCATCCAGGCCGACTGTTTCCGCCGTTATTACCGCGTCTCCACTGTTTACTGTCGGGTTTATCAATATTACCAGTCCGGTGCTGCTATCTACCGTTGCCACTCCGTTATCGGGGCTTATGCTCCATGTTACATTCCTGTTCGTTGCGTTAGGCGGTAACACTGTCGCTTTCAACAGAAAGGCATCTCCGGCTACACCGCTTATAATCGTCTGATTTAGGCTTATACCTGTTACCGGCACATCCTTAACCTCTACGGTGTGTACGGCAGACTCCGCACCGGCACGCGCCGTTATTGTCACGATCCCCGGCGCTACCATGATTACCAGCCCGTTTATCACATACGCCACATCCGTATTGCCGGAAATCCACTCTACCCCCTTGTTCGTTGCACCAGGCGGCTCCACCGTTGCACTCAGACTCAGGCGCTCCCCCGCAAAGCCTGAAGTCGCCCCCGCAATGCTTACACCGCTTACCGGCACTATTTCCTGCGGCAATACCACCTTCTTCACCGTCCGACTGTCCGTAAAACCCCCGTCAAGCGTTTTTACCGTTATTGTTACATCCTCCGTGCTCACCTGTTTGAAATCCAACAGTGCCAAGCCTCCGCTCACTTCCGCCACCCCGACCACTTCAGGCTTGCTTGATGTCCAGATGACTCCTTTGTTTGTTGCGTTTACCGGATATACCGTGGCAACCAGCGGTATCGAACTCCCCGCTGCCCCGCCAAACTCTCCACTCGGACTTATCACCACTTTCTCTACCGCAATATTCGTTGGTACACTTGGCGTAACACCGCCGCCGTTATCGCTACTGGTTCCCGTTTCGCTTATCTTTTCATCCGCCTTCTTCGCTCCGATGATAGACTCCACTATCCAGTTTTCACACGAAACTACTGTGCCTGCAATAAGAGCCAACGCTATCATAAGCGCCATCACGTTTTTCCTTACTACCATCTTTTTTTTCTCCTTGCTTATTAGGGGTTTACCAGGGTCAAGGGTTTTGGGTAGGGGGTAATAGGATTTAGTTTTATCAGTAATCCTGTGACCATACCCAATTACCCTTATTCTGGGTTCTGGGTAATAGGGTCTTGATAATATCTGAAAGCCCCTTCCCTCATCCCCAATTCTCCTTTTCCTCTGCTTCGGGATAGGAGGGTGGAATTCTGATCATTCCAATACCCAACTACCCTATCTAGAATCTGTATCCGAATATAACGCCCAAGCCGAAGGGCACCGGATAGCCGATCCGTATATACGGCTCCGCATAAAATGAATCAACGGGAAAACGGGCTCCGGTGCTTATATCCACTGCCATGCTGCTTATACTGTTTCTCCCGCTTTCAATAAATGTCGTCCCGCCCACTCCCATCTGTACCCACAGCCGCAGCTCTTTAATTTTTTTAAGCGCTATGTAACATCTCCCATATGCCGTAACCTCGAATATCCCAAGTCCGTCAAAATCATTTCCGTAACCCGCTTTTATCCCAAAGGTAAAACGATCGCTTAAGGCGTATCCGGCGATAAGGCCTCCGGCCATACTCATCCCACGCCGCCCGCTTAAGTTCCCCTCCAAAAGGGCCCCAACGTTAATCTCGCCAGCTTCCTGTCCCCAGCTCGTCATTCTCGTTATTACCAGAATCACCGCTGCCACTAATCCGATTCTCGTTTTTTTTCTCATCTCTTTCCCCTATCCTGTACAACAAAAAACCTCAAGGGGATGCGGAAACATTCAATCTCCCGTATTCTTTTGAGTTTTTTTTCTTGAGATTTTATATTGAAATTGAGGATTCCCCCGCAGGGGGCACAAAACTTTTTTTGGCCGGATGATTCTTCGGGTGTTAAACATTGGGCCGCGGCAATGCCTATACCATAAACTGCCAATGATACACCTTCCGGTGTAAACGACAGCAAACGGGTAAACACCCATAAGAAATCTTGCACCTCTTTTTCCATCATAGCGCTAGCTTAGGATAAACCTTACAAATTGATCAAGAGGAATTTTGAAAAATGATATATTTCTAAATAAAAAAGTTTATAATTTATTATATAATAAAGAATTATAAAAATAATAAAAAGATTTCTTATTATAATTAATTATAATGTAAAAATTTATTTACTTTCATGTACTCATCCCGTGCAAAAAAATGTGATTTTTAGAAGAGGATTTTAAACCCGAAGTTGAGGGTTGAAATTTTGACCACAGCGAAACCCCTGACCCCAAACTCTTCCGGCGCGGGGAGAAAAAGCCACTACAACGGGGGAGCAAATTTCGGGTAAAGTTTAAATCCAAAAAGCCGAAGATTTAGGAGGAAAGTTACAACCCTATCGGGTGGAATACTAATATTAAAATAAGGGAGGGGACATATACCATAATTGTAAATAAAAAAAGATAATCTAAAAAAATAAATTGATTTCGCAAAACCTGAATAAAAAAAACAAATGAACTTGAAATACACAAATATTTGATCGTACGTTTATTATGGACCCTCTCTACCCGCTCACAGCAGCACTACTGAAGGTGAGCATAGATACGGTATTAAAAACCCGTGACCGCCGACCGCCAAAATTAAACGGACAAAATATATTTTTATATTATAAATTATTTTGCAAGACACATATAACAAGGAGATAACAAAATGGTAGCGTTAAAATCATTCAAAGAGCTTATCGTGTGGCAGGAATCAGTGAATCTGGTAGAGATGATCTATCGTCACACGCAGACCTTCCCTGAAGACGAAAAGTTCGGATTGGTAAGTCAAACACGGAGAGCGGCAATATCTATACCGGCGAATATCGCGGAAGGATACGGGCGGAGCAACCGGAAGGAATACCTTCATTTTTTGGGAATAGCAAACGGATCATTAACGGAACTGGAAACACATTTGATCATAGCGGAAAGGATTATGTATGTCACAAAAGAGGACATAGAAAATCTGGAAGGCAAGATTGTTGTTGTGTCAAAATTATTGAGAGGGCTGCGCAAATCTCTATCCCCACTACCCTGATTGACATGCCCTGATTGAATTGTTGACACAGCAGCGCGGATTTAAGTTAGACGGCGCGAATATGCAAAACCTGCGGTACAAGCAGGTATACACGACAATCGTTTATTCGCGCCGGAGACTTAAATTATTTACCCTGTTGTAATGCTCCGAACACTTTTTTGATAAAGGTCGACACATATTCCAGTGGTTGTGCACGGATTTTCTTTTCTTCGCTTGCAATGCCGGTAAACACTGCCGCAAGCGCCTTATCTGTGGCGTATCCGGCAAGATCTACCGTAACCGGCGGCATGGGTTCCGGCTTGCCGATGATCCGCGCACCTGCATTGGGAACAAGCGCCGCCTTGTTGTAGGCGCTGACAAGTGTTGTCCATGCTTTGTCCGCTGAAATACCTGCGACAAGCGGTGTTGAAATGGCCTCTTGCATAAGCGGCTGAATAAGTGCGCTTAACTCGGCGTTTGTTTTTCTTTGCAGATATTCTGTGGCCGCAGTATCGCCTCCGCGCACAATCGCGATACCGTCCGCTATGCTCATATCTTGTATTGCTTTTAGAAAAATAGGGACAGCGTCTTTTGCTGCTTTTTCCGCACTGCGGTTTAAGCGCAGAATTACATCGTCAATCAGCTTTTGTCCGCCAGGGATAAGTGTTACGCTGTCCGTGACGGGTTTCGCTTCGGGCGGCAAAAGGATTTTTACCAGTACGTTGCCGTAAAATCCATTTTCTTTTGCAAGCGTACCGCATGCACTCGTTACACCTTCGGAAAGCGCGTCCCGAAGTGCCTGAATTGATTCAGCGTTGGTAAACGGCTCCTTTTCCTGCTGAGGAAGACCCGAGAGCGCTCCTCTCAGTGTGTTTGCATCAAAGTCCGCGCACGCCCCTAAAAACGCCGCCAAGATCGCGCTTGTTACGATAATACGAAAATATTTTATACTCCCTTTACTCACTATGCCCTCCTGCACGAATACGTGCAGACTATATCACAAAGAAGTTAATTATTCTATCCGCCGGGGGATCTTCATGTAAAAATGACAACAAATGAACTATGAAGGTTTTGAGCAGAGGGAATAAGATTTTTGAATGATAAAAAATCTCATCCCTGCATGATAGAAAAATCACAAAATAGTGGTATACTGTCACTATGGATTTTGGCAGGATTTTAGAACGTTGGGAACACGACCGCTTGGGTGGCCCTGTTTTCTCACCAAAAGCCGGTATCAAAGATGCACGAAACATAAATGATTTCTTGAGTTCATGGCTTGATACTCATCCTGTTCAGAATAAAGATGCGGATACGCCCGAGGCAAGCCGACGCGAATCCGGAAGGCGCAAGATATTACGGTCCAAAGCGCCCGATGCTTCTCTTGATCTTCACGGCAAAACACGGGAAGAAGCCTGGCGGGCGCTTGATGATTTCTTTCGGGCTGCGCAGGCCCGCAATCTCGAAAAGGTCTTGCTCATACACGGGAAGGGGAATCATTCCAAAGACGGCGCAATTCTTAAAGAATTTTGCCGTGTCTATATTGAGCAGTGTGAGTTTGCCGGTGAAAGCGGCTACCCGCCTGCTTCGGACGGCGGTTCCGGGGCTACTTGGGTGCTCTTAAAGCAAAGCCGATAATTAAACGAAGTGCAAGCCGCAGAGAAGGAGAATAGTGCTGCCCTTGTACAAGAAGCTCCGACGCCGCTATGCCCTGCTTTCAGGGATTTTTCGGGCTTAGCCTTTTTCTCCGATCTCCTCGTGTTCGCGTATCTGAAATAATTTTTTGTCCAACTCGGCGAGTTTCATCTGTTCAAGGGCGCGTTTGTATTCGACCGGCAATATTTTAATAAAACGCGGCTTTTCGTCCGCCCAGTTATTGAGAATTGAGGAGGCATATACTGAGCCCGTCCAATACAGATGTTTACGGATTGACTCTTTAACAATATGTTCGTCTTCGCTGTCTTCCAGACCGGACAGCTCAACCATGCCTTTATTCAGATAAAATTCAAAATTCCCGCGATGATCCAGTACATACGCAACTCCGCCGGACATACCGGCGGCAAAATTCCGACCGACATTACCAAGCACGATAAGACGTCCGCCGGTCATATACTCGGCGCAGTGATCTCCGGCGCCTTCGACTACCGCTGTTGCACCTGAATTACGGACACAAAAACGCTCCCCGACAACGCCGGCAATGTAGGTCTCGCCGGAAGTCGCCCCGTACAGGATCGTGTTGCCCGCAATGATATTTTCATTACTCTTAAAAGTCGATCCCGAAGGGGGGGAGACGGCAATGATCCCTCCTGAAAGCCCCTTGCCAAGATAATCGTTTGCATCCCCGGAGAGCCTGAAGCTAATGCCGGGGGCAAGGAAAGCGCCGAAGCTCTGACCTGCCGAACCCCGCCAATCCACCGTAATGCAGTTTTCAGGAAGTCCCCTCTCTCCGTAACGTTTCGAAACTTCATACGAGAGCATGGCGCCGACCGCCCTGTCGGTGTTGGACAAGGGAAGTTCAAGACTTACCGGCTGTTTTTCTTCCAGTGCCTTTTTGCATTTATCGATAAGCTCACGGTCAAGCACCCGATTTATCTTGTGAATCTGATCCTGTACGCAATGTGTTTCTTTACCGCCCGATATAAAATCAGGTCCTTGTACTGCGTAAAGGATTGCCGAAAGATCTATTTTTGAGGCTTTTGCTTTATCCGTCTTACGCTGAACAAGGCAATCCGTCCTGCCGATAAGCTCGTCAAAACGCCGGAAGCCAAGGGAAGCCATGATTTCTCTTGTCTCTTCCGCCAGAAAGCGGAAAAAATTCACCAGATATTCGGATTTTCCCTGAAAACGTGCACGCAGCCGCGGGTCTTGCGTGGCGACTCCCATAGGACAGGTGTTTTCATGACATTTTCTCATCATAACACAGCCCATAACGATCAGAGCCGCGGTTCCGAAGCCGAATTCTTCCGCGCCGAGCAGAGCGGCAATGACAATATCGCGGCCTGTTTTAAGCTGCCCATCGGTTTGCAGGCGCACCCGTCCCCGCAGTCCGTTTTTTACCAAAGTCTGATGTGTTTCCGAAAGCCCCAGTTCCCAGGGAAGTCCGGCATGTCTGATGCTGGACTGAGGGCTTGCGCCGGTACCGCCATCGTAACCTGAAATAAGGAGATTGTCGGCATGAGCCTTAACAACGCCTGCGGCAACCGTACCGACTCCGGCTTCCGAGACAAGTTTTACCGAAATTCTCGCCTGAGGATTCGCGTTTTTTAAATCAAAAATCAGCTCGGCAAGGTCTTCGATAGAATAAATATCATGATGCGGCGGGGGGCTTATCAGCGTAACCCCGGGTGTTGCATGCCGTACTTTCGCGATCATTACATCGACTTTATGACCGGGAAGCTGTCCGCCTTCACCGGGTTTTGCACCCTGAGCCATTTTTATCTGAATCTCAATACAGTGGGCAAGATAATCGCTGGTTACACCAAAACGGGCCGAAGCAACCTGTTTTATTGCGCTGCGTGTTGAGCTTCCGTCGGCCTTCGGAATAAAACGTTCGGGGTCTTCACCGCCTTCGCCGGAATTCGATCTTCCGTGAATTGAATTAAGCGCGGCAGCTATTGTCTCGTGTGCTTCTTTGGATATTGATCCAAAGGACATGGCACCGGTTGTAAAACGCCGCATGATTTCTTCAACACTTTCGACTTCCTCAAGGGGAACAGCACCGGAACTTCCTTCGGGCTGTACGAAGTCAAATAAACCACGGATAACATGGGGACGGCGGTTCAGTGTATTGCAAATTTCAGAAAACTGTTTGAATTTCGCATAATCGGCTGTCCGCGTTGCCCATTGTAAAAGATAAATCGCTTCAGGATTCCATGCATGAACCTCACCTCCTTTCCGCCAGCGGTATTGTCCGTCACCGTACATCAGGGTTGACGGGCGAAGTGCACCGGCACCGGTGTTTTTATCCGGGGAATTTTCATATTCCGCATCCCATTTGAGCGCAAGGCGATAACGTTCAAGGGTTTCCTCTTCTATCTCGGCAAAACCGATACCGCCTATGGGGCTGTCCGTACCGGTAAAACAGAGATCGATAATTTCTTTGCCAAGGCCGACAGCCTCAAAAATTTGGGAAGCGCGATAGGAACGAAGCGTGCTTGTTCCCATTTTTGCCATAACTTTGAGCATTGCCTTTTGTAAGCCTTTTAAATACTGATGTTCCGCATGAGCATACGCTCCGGTTCGGCCGTCAAAGCTTTTGCGTAATGCGGCAATTGAGGCAAGTGCGCCGTAGGGTGCAATTAAATCAGCGCCGTAACCAAAAAGCAGGGCAAAATGCATTATTTCGCGGGGTTCAAAGGATTCCGCAATAATTGAAAGTTTCATGCGTGATCCGCTGCGAATAAGTGCATGATGAACGGCTCCCACAGCAAGCAGGGCCGGTATCGCGCAGTATCCCGACTCCGGGTTTGCTGCCGCTTTATCGGAGAGGATGAGCAGGGAGACTCCGTCTTGCGCTGCACGGAGGGCATCGGAAATTAATCTCTCCAACGCCGTTTTAAGAGTATGGGGGGCGTTTTCAAAGGGAAATATTGCCTCCAGACGGCGTATTTTAAAGTCTTTTTCGGCAATTTTTTCCAAACGGGAAAGATCGTCTTCGGTAAGTATGGGTTTTTTTACTTTTATGCGCCGACAGTGGAGCGGGCTTTCTTCCAGAAGGTTGAGCTGAGGCCCGACAAAACTCGTCAGGGTCATGACAAGGTCTTCTCTGATGGAGTCTATGGGTGGGTTGGTAACTTGCGCGAAAAGCTGCTTAAAATAGGCATAAGGGCGCTGGGGCAGATCAGAGAAGACTGCCAGCGGGGTATCGGTTCCCATTGATCCGCTTGGTTCCTGAGCGCTTTCTATCATGGGGATAAAGAGTCGTTCGCGATCTTCGCGGGTATAACCTGCCTGTCGTTCAAGGAAGAGTATGTTCCGTTCGTCTAAATGCGGCTCTTGATCTTTATTTTCCTGTTCCAGTGTGATGATGTTTTCTTTTACCCACCTGAGGTATGGTTTTGCTGTGGAAACTTGTTTTTTTACTTCTTCGTCGGGGATAATGTGCCCTTCTTTAAGGTCAACGAGGAGGAGCTTTCCGGGGAGGAGTCGTCCTTTGTATTCGATTTCTTCCGGTTTAAAGTCCTGCACGCCGGTTTCGGACGCCATAACGATAAGGCCGTCTTTTGTAATGGTATAGCGTGAGGGCCGCAGCCCGTTGCGGTCCAAAGTACCGCCGACATAGCGTCCGTCACAAAATACGATTGACGCAGGGCCGTCCCAAGGTTCCATTGAACAGGCGTTATACTCATAAAACGCTTTGAGTTCATCGCTTATGGGGTTTTTCTCGTTCCATGCCTCGGGTATCATCATCATCAGTGCCTGCGGGAGTGTTTTTCCTGCAAAAACAAGGAGCTCAAGCATATTGTCAAAACTTGCCGAATCGCTTTTTCCTTCTTCAATAAGCGGAAGAATATCCTTGAGCTTCTCTCCAAAACGCCGGCTTTCGTAGATTGCCTCCCGTGCACGCGCCCAGAAACGATTGCCCTTGATTGTGTTAATCTCCCCGTTGTGCGCAATAAAGCGGAAGGGCTGGGCAAGATCCCAAGCGGGAAAGGTGTTTGTCGAAAAACGGCTATGCACCAGGGCAACTGCTGTCTTCATACCGCTGTCGTTTAATTCAGGATAAAATTCTCTAAGCTGGACAGGCGTCAGCATACCTTTATACACAATCACCGAGCTGGAAACCGATGGGAAACAGGCTGTGGTGTTTTTTAATGTTTTATCAGTTTTTAATGCTTTTTCAAAACGCTTTCGAAAAAAATATAACTGCAGGTTTAGTTCATCACAAGAGGGGGGAGCATCTTTGTCTCCCGTGAAGAAGACCTGCTTGACGACCGGTTGTGCCTCCCGTGCGATATACCCTATGCTGCTGTTGTTTACCGGAACATCCCGCACGGCAAGCACAGACAGCGCCGATTGTCCGGCAATTTCCCTCACTTTTGAAAGAAGGGCTTTCTGAGCTTCTGCGTCATTCGGCAAAAAAAGCAGGCCTGCGCCGTAGCTGCCCTCTTTACCGAGATTGGGAATGACTGTTTGATAATAACTGTGCGGCATCTGGAGAAGGACACCTGATCCGTCTCCTGTATTGTTATCGGCGCTTTCCGCTCCCCGATGACTCATTCTCTCTAAAACAGTAAGCGCCCGTTCCAAAATATCGTGTGTTTTTCGCCCTTTTATATCTGCAACAAACCCGATTCCGCAGGAATCGTGTTCGTATTCTTGTTTGTAAAGACCCCTGCCTTGGGAAACCGTATCAAGTCTCAATGTAGAGCCGCTTCTCTGCATAAACACTCCTTTTATTGGATTGATTTTATCATAATGAATGGGCGTTCTTTGTTCAATTAACCTTCAGCAAATCTCATTTGGGAATATATTTCCATGTACAAGGGGTTTAGAGTTTAGATATCTGCCAAAGACTATACCCCGGACTCCATTACTCAAAACCCCACTACCCTTCTTTAAGTATTACCCCGTTTATAAAAACCCTTGAGGAGCAGACGCAGCCAGAGGGAGACCTTGCTTAAGACAATCGAAACCGGAAGGATAAGCGCAAGCTGTGCCCAGTTATCCTGATGGTATACCGGCGATATTTTTATAATAATCGCAAGAGATGCACCTAAAAAAACATAGGTCCATAATATCCGTAAAACTCCCATCCGGAAACGGAGTTTTTTTTCATTTTTGCCAAAAGCAAACATTAAACCAAAAGGAATCGCGAATAGTAAAAGAGGATTGGCGAAGAGTATATTGCTGTTTTGATAGGTATAATCGTGATTGGTAAAAAATTCCATAAAAAAAAGCACGGAACCGGGAATACCGGCAACAAGTCCTAAAAGGGTATTCCCTATACCGAAGAGTTTTCTGCCTACTACAGGAAACTTGTTTCCAAGGCGTTGAATAAACCAAAAAAGCGCTGCGATAAGTATACCGGCAACAAGTGAACTGATAATGTTCGAACGGGGCGAGTCCAATGCCGGCGGACGTCCCTGTGCGCTGTAGAGTTTAGTCACTTCGCTGCAAAGTTTTTGTTCTTTCCCGTTTCCATCAATGTAGGTAAAGTTTTCAATAAAGTTGCCGGTCTCATCAGGAAGAAACATTTCCTCTTTAACGGATATCTGGTTATCAATGACTTGTCCCATCAAGAAATTAAGCAGTAAATCCCAAAGCGGGGCTTGTTCTGTATAACGCCGCACTTCCTGCCGCAGCGTAAAGCGTCCCGGAGTTTGCGATGCTTTTTCATAAAATTGACCGCCTAAAGCCTCGTCCAGGGTATTTGTAATGCGGGTAACGCAGTTATCGGAAAAATGATTGTAAAGATAATCTTTGTTTTGCGGCAGAAGATTCTGCACCGTACGATTAAAAATTTTTTCTTTTTGCGTTGTGCTCAGGTTCAACGTGTAAAGCGTAATATCACGGTTATCGTCAATATAACGTTGAAAAACAAGCTCCGCCGGACTATCACTTGTTGTGTACCATAAGCGGCCCAAGGCAAAATCCGAGAAAAAATCATTGCTATTAAAAGAAAAAACGCCGTAATCAACAAAATGTGTCTTGCCGTTAAAAGCGTCCTGAATAATCAAACCGAGATGTCCCCACCAAAAGTAAAGCTCGTCTCCCGGGCCGATGACGGCAATTTTTATCGTTAAATAATCGCCTCTGCCTTCCTGCCTGTTGTTTTCCGCAGAGAAAACAAGATAAGGAAACAAGATAAACATCATAACCAGAATAAAGATTCTTGTTGTTTTCATAGTTCAATACTCATTGTATCATAAGCAGGTGAGACTGTTAAGTTTTTTATATTGTTTCTACTCATCCATGCACGGCAGTAATATTCTATCTCTTTATGTGAATGGTTGTGGCATATATGCGTCAAATAAACTTCACGTAACATTTTGCTGCCCTCCTGGGAACGGTATATTTTTTTCGTAAAATCAAGCGCTTCGTCAAAAGAGAAATGGGTTGCATGGGGCTGTATTCGTAGAGCATCGACAATCAATACCTGACAATTCCTGGCTTTTAGATAAGAGGAGTACGGAACTTTACTAACATCAGTTATATAGACTGCGCATTTCCCGTTTTCATTAAATTTCCATCCTAAAATTTTAAGCTCCCCGTGCATAACGGGAATTGGCATAATGTGTACCGCCCCTATGGAGAAGCCTTCACGCAGGATGTGTTTGTCAACCAAAATCGGATTAAGATGCGGCAAGCCGCCTCCTTTTTGAGTGTGCTCTGCCCATATATACGAAAAACGTTTGAATAAATCATTATATGTTAATTTATTGGCATAAACAGGAATAGGGTTTTCAAAGGTTAACGGGCGCAGATCATCAATGCCATGCAAGTGGTCGGCGTGGGAATGAGTCAAAAGAACCGCATCAATTCGGGTAATACCGGCGCGGACTGCCTGCAAGCGGATTTCCGGACCGGCGTCAACCAGAATTTTCTCACCGTCTTTTCCTTCAACATAAATTGAGGCCCGGTATCGATTATCACGGCTGTTATCTGAACGACACACGGGGCAGGAACACCCGAGTACCGGAATACCATTCGATGTACCCGAACCCAAAATGCTTATTTTCAGCCGCCTACCCTGATTGTGTCCAGCCAGGCATCGATATAGATATCAAGTGCCGGACCAACATCTTCTTTTAATTCTGTTTTCATAAGATCAGATATGTTATACATCGGCTTCTTTTTTAACAAGACCCGCGCCGGAATATTAACGGTAGACGGGAAGCGGAAGGTATCACAAAATTCAGCGTAAATATTAGGGCGGTGCATAAAATCAATAAATTTATGGGCAAGATCAATATTTTTCGCCCCCTTTAAAATACACATACTATCGATATAGGCGGATCCACCCTCTTGCGGGATAAAAAACACGGTGTTTTCCTCAAGTTCTTTATTGCCCTGTATCTCCCGAAAAACACTTTCAGGATAACCCTGCACAAGCCAAAATGCACCGCTTGCATAGTTTTTTCCAAAAGAATCAGAATCAAAACGTCCGAGGTTCGGTTTCCATGTTTTTTCAATAAGATCCCGTGCAGCGGCAATCTCGTCAAGATCCGTTGAATTCACGGAATAGCCTAAAAAAATAAGCGCATCGCCCATCACTTCACGCATATCGTCAAGCATCGTCATTTTGCCTGCTAAATCCGAACGGCCAAAAATAGACCAGCTTTGTTCATAGGAGGGAATTTTGCTTTTATTAAGACATATACCGGCAGCCCCCCAATAATAAGGCACCGAATACTCCATATCGGGGTCGTATGTCACCCGTTGTAAGAGTTCGGGATCAATATTCCCAAGATTACTCAGCCTGGATTTGTCAATTTTTTCAAGCATGTCATTCTTGATCATAATTGATGTATAATCACCGGAGGGGAAAATAATATCCCAATTAGAGCCCCCGGTTTGAATTTTTGCGTACATTGTCTCGTTTGAATCAAAATCGTCATAAATCACTTCGCAGTTATATTCATCTTCGAATTTTTCAATAACATCGTGCGGGGTGTAATAAGTCCAATTATAGAGATAGAGTTTTTCTTTGCTGTCACAAGCCCCAAAAACAAGCGTAACAAGTACCGATGCGGCAAGCAGAAACTTTTTTAAAAAAGGGGGGGGAATCATGGTATCTCCAAAATTGATATAGTGATAAAATTACCGCAAGCCAGATATCTGCATGGTTGTTTTCGGCACAAGAGCATCCCGTGCCTTTACCTTCCCCAGCTGCCGACTTCCCTGCGTTGACTTCCCTTGCGGAGATGCCCATCAAGGGAAGCAAAAAACACTAAAATCCATCTGTGTTTTCAGGCTTTTGGGCATTAAAAACACGTTAACAGATTTTTTGTTTGCTAAAAAGATTACCACCTATAGTGAGTGAATGCTTTATTGGCTTCCGCCATTTTATGAGTGTCTTCTTTCTTTTTGAAGGCGGTGCCGGTTAAATTATGCGCGTCCAGTAATTCTGCGGCAAGCCGTTCGTCCATGCCATGACCGGAACGTGCGCGGGCCGCATTGATAATCCATCTCATGCCAAGAGCCTCTCGGCGGGTTTCACGGATTTCAATCGGAACCTGATAGGTCGCACCACCAACTCTGCGGGATTTTACTTCCACAACAGGTTTGACATTATCAAGCGCCTTAAGAAAAACTTCAAGCGGTTCTTTTTCGCTTTTTGTTTTAAGAATTGCCAACGCATCGTGTAGAATACGCAGAGAAATCGAGCGTTTCCCCTGCCACATCATCCGATTCACAAATTTAGACACAACAATACTGTTGTATTTTGGATCCGGTAAAATACCGCGATCGATCGATTTTTTCTTGCGTCCCATAGTAAACCCCCTTATGCCTTAGGCCGCTTGGCACCGTATTTTGAGCGCCCGCGTTTGCGGTCTTCAACACCAAGCGTATCCTTTGCGCCGCGGATAATATGATAACGCACACCGGGGAGGTCTTTGACACGCCCTCCACGTACAAGAACAACCGAGTGTTCCTGAAGATTATGCCCGATACCCGGGATATACGCTGTTATCTCAATACCGTCGGAAAGACGGACACGGGCAACTTTCCGTAAAGCTGAATTCGGCTTTTTGGGGGTAACGGTCATAACACGGGTACAGACCCCGCGTTTTTGCGGGCATGACTGCAAAGCAGGTGATTTTGTCTTTGAGCTGACCTGTTGTCTGCCGAAACGAACCAATTGATTAATTGTAGGCATCTGATAAAAAAATTCTCCTCGAAATGCGATAATCTTTACGGTTTTAGACTAAGTCTTCTCTCAAAAAATGTCAAGCTATCTGTCAACGTATTGTCAACAGTCCTGGAAATGCCCTGTCTTAACGCAATAGAAACATCCCTTTCACGGCATTGAATCAGACAGACAGAGAGGCAGCAGGGTCTCCTTATGCGTTTGTAT
>JAITXS010000121.1 GCA_031284645.1 Spirochaetaceae bacterium
CTGTTACAAGCACGGAATATGTATCCGGGGCTCAATCTCTACGGCGCGATAGCGGCTGCGGTGATAGACGACGAGACACGGGAGGCGGCGATAGAACAGGGGTTTTATGTGCTTGAACAGAGCGGCGACACCATGAAAATACTCCCTGATGACCCGGATTTTAAACCGCGAAGGTGGTAGAATAGGGTTTTGGGTTGTAGGGTATTGGGTATTGGGTATAGGGTATAGTAATATCAGAAAGCCCCTACCATACCCAACTCTCCTAAACCTTTGCTTCGGGTAGGGGGTCTAAGTAGGGTTTGGGGTCAGGGGTATAGATTTTACCAGAAAGCCCCTACCCCGTACCCGAAGCAGAGTAAGAGGGGCTTGGAGATAGGGTCGCGGATGTCTGCTATTACTATACCCTAAACCCCGAACCCTATGACCCTTCTTTTTATGGGCTATATCCCCGATTCTAAACCAAATATATTCAAGAACTTGTATTTTGATAAAATTTGCGGTATTCTGCGCGGATAAGGATACTAGATGACACCAAAGAAAATCATTTCGCTTTCAATTTTTGATTTATTAAAAATAGGGCCCGGGCCTTCAAGTTCGCATACTATAGCACCGATGAAGGGTGGTTTTGATTTCACCCGGCGAGTCGCGCAACTCCCGCCGGAACTTCTTGGACAAGCGCGAGGAATACGCGTGCGGCTTTTTGGTTCGCTTTCGGCAACCGGCAAAGGGCACGGCACCGACAGGGCGATAATTGCCGGTCTTATGGGTTATGCCTCCGACAAATGTCCTCCCACTCTCTTAAACGACATCCGGACGATGAACAGGGAATCTATTTTTATGCAAGCGGGCAGAGAAAAAATCCACTTTGGCCTTGAAAACATCTTTTGGGGGCCGGTCTCCCATGATTTTTCTTATGCAAATACTTTTATCATCGATTTGCTTTCTACCGAATATCCGCCCCCTCAAAAAAACGGGGAAAGTGAAGAGAATCTTAACGAAAAAATACTTTTTTCATGGGAATACTATTCGGTCGGAGGCGGTTTCCTTCAATGGAAGGGTTGGGAAGCGCCGAAATACGGGCCCCCGATTTACCCGTATACTAATATGGCGGATGTGATAAACATAATCGAAAAGGATAATCTTCCGCTGTCCCAAATGATGATTGAAAATGAAAGCGCCATGACCGGGGAATCCGCAGAGTCGATCAACAAAAGGCTTGATTTTCTTATCGGCGTGATGAAAGACACGGTAATTCGAGGTCTCAGTACTGATGGAAAACTCCCCGGGTCCATCGGGCTTATGCGGAAAGCAAAGTATTTAAAAGACAGGGCTGCGTCATTTTCAAGTTTTGAACGCCAGATCTGCCTGCTTAACGCCTATGCGTATGCGGCGTCCGAAGAAAACGCGGCGGGTAATATGATTGTAACGGCCCCAACCTGCGGGGCTGCGGGTGTTATCCCGTCACTTTTAATGTTTATGAGTGAATATTTTCATCTTGATATAACGGCTCAACGAATGGGCCTGCTTGCCGCAACGCTCATCGGCTTTATTGCAAAAGGCAATGCGGCAATTGCCGGCGCAGAAGTCGGCTGCCAGGGGGAAATCGGGGTGGCGACCGCGATGGGCGCGGCGATGCTCTCCTGCGGCAGGGGATATCCAATACAAATAATCGCGGACTCCGCGGAAACAGGCTTGGAACATCAGCTTGGGCTTACCTGCGATCCGGTTGATGGTCTTGTCCAGATCCCCTGCATCGAAAGAAACGCTATTGCCGCAGTAAAAGCTTGTGATGCCGCTCTTATTGCTCAGTGCGAGAATCCTCACGCTCATTATGTCAGTTTTGACGATGTACTTGAGGCGATGCGGGAAACAGGGAAAGATATGAACATCAAATACAAGGAAACCAGCGAGGGCGGGCTTGCGGTCTGCGTGCCTGACTGTTAGTGCTGCGTGTATCGGAGCATTGATCGAAATAGCACTTAGCCAGGTGCAATGCAAGCGAATGCGGGGGCTTGACAAAGGGCCTTGCTTTCTGCGAAAATTCAGAATGAGTACGAGGTAGAAATGCGGAAGATTATTCAGTTTATCAAAGAATGTCATAGCGAGCTCAAAAAAGTTATTTGGCCGTCCCGTGATGATGTTATAAGCTCGGTTAAAGTGGTTATAATCTCTACTGTAATCATTGCCGCCGTTTTAGGGTTTGTTGACTTTGTTCTGCTTTTAGGCGTGCAGAAAATTTTTTAACGGGAAAGGGAATTATGGCGTCTGCTTGGTATGTATTACATGTGTCTTCAGGGTTCGAAAATAGAATCGAAAAATCTATTCGCTTGATGCTTGATCAAGGTGATCTTGACAGGGAGATTGTCCGAGACATCAAGATTCCGACTGAAACTGTAGTTGATGTAAAAGACGGAAAGAAGCGTACTCAGACGAAAAAATTCTTCCCGGGGTATATTTTGGTTGAGCTTGATCTTCCCCAGGAATGGATGGCGACTTGTTCGACTATCCGAAAAATCCAGGGAGTGAGCGGTTTTGTGGGGACACAGCCTAACAGGCGTCCTGTGCCGTTAAATGCGAACGAAGCTCGTGATATTTTGCAAAAAACAGGGGAAATAAAAGGCGAAAAACCGGTACGGGCACGGCAGACCTACTCTTTAGGGGAACAGGTTAAAATAACCGGCGGCCCTTTTGAATCTTTTACCGGAACAATAGAAGAAGTTAATGCAGAAAAAAATAAACTTAAAGTAATGGTCGGCATCTTCGGAAGAAATACGCCTGTTGAAGTTGATATTATGCAAGTTGAGAAGGTTTAGGGCTTATGCGCGCGTATGCGCTGTTTTCCCGCTCTGCCTTTTTTTATTTTTTATCCCCCCCCCTCAATCAGACGGACAGGAAAATAGTGAAGATTCTCCTTTAGAAACCGTAAGCGCCGAAATCAACGCAATCAACAAAGAAGACGATGAGGCTGAGGGGCTTGATGAAAAGAGTTCCGACGGCGGAGAAATAGACACGCAGGAAGAAGTCCGGGAGCTTAGTCCGGAAGAAAAGGCCGCTCTCAAAGAAAAACAGAATAAAGATAATTTAACAAATCTTGACATAACAACATCCACTCTTAAAGAACTTGCTGAATGGAGCAAGGAATTGGGTTTAGGCGAAGGCGGAGGCAGGGAAGAACTCGCCGGACGCATACGAATGTATTACGGGATAATCTCCCCTGTAGTAGAAAGCGGGCAGCGGATTATCACCATAGAAAAAGCGCAAAGTACCGAATATTTTACTTTGGACGCGGTTGATGAAGAATATGCCCGTCTTTCAGGCGGCGTCCGGCTTAATTTAAAGGATGGGGATGCGATCCATAAAATAAAAGCGTGGGATATTTTATTTAACCGGACACGAAATATTGTTTATGCCAGCGGCACCGTTGAGTATGTTAAAGAGCAGGGCGGCACTATAGAAACATTTTCCGGGGAATCGTTTATTTTAAATCTTGACTCATGGGTCGGGGATTTTATTAATACTGTTTCCGAGCGGGCTATGGAAGGCAGCGAAACAGCCTACCGTTTTGCCGGACAGGTGATTTCAAAAACAGATAAAGAGACAACGGTATTAAAAAGCGCAACCATAAGTAACGCGAAAACAGACGAACCTTACTGGTCTTTGAACGCGACACGTCTTTGGCTCTTACCCGGTTCTGATTGGGCTGTTTTTAATGCTATTTTAAAAGTCGGAGAGATTCCGGTGTTATGGCTGCCGGTCTTTGCCTATCCTATGGACGAAGTTATATTCCATCCGGTGCTTGGAACGCGGAGCCGCGAAGGGGCTTTTGCTCAAACAACAACATATTTTTTTGGACGCAGAACAGCAGACCCCGCAAAAGAAAGCTCGCTTTCAAAGATAATGGGCGGCGGATCGGATATGGCACAGGTTCGACAGGGCATCTTTTTACGATCAACCGGTAAAAAAGATCCCAAACCAAATGACAAAAAGCTCTCGCTTCTTCTGGACTCGTACGCTAATTTGGGTTTTTATACAGGAATTAATTTTGTGTATCCGGGCACGGGAATTTTTAAAAAAACGGATATCTCTGTGGGGCTTGGCTGGACGAAAACGATTTATCAATACAATGGTTTCTGGACACCTTTTAATACAAGCGCGGCATGGGATGAGGATTGGAATCACTCGTATCTTTTGGGTGCGGAGGTTCCGTTTCGATACCGGATGAACGCCGTAACGGCGATATCGGGGAAATACGGAACGGTTGATTTTAAATTTCCGTTTTATGCGGATCCTTTTATTGATTATGATGTGATGAATCGGGCCGAAGACATGAATTGGCTGGAACTTGTAAGCGGTACTCAAGACGAGAATGCCCTGACATGGCCGCCTTCAAGCACTATAGGCTCTCATGAATGGAATATTACCGCACGTCCAAGCATCAGCCTGCCCGCCTTAGCCCCTTATATTTCAACGCTTTCCATTCAGAGTATTTCAAGTGTGTTGAGCTTTAGCCCCAGTAATAACCGCTCTACCATGATCGGAACCGGCATAAGCATATATTCGCCTGAGCGAATATTTTTTATGCCCGATAAATTAACTGCATATTCAATCTCTACTTCGATAAACGGTACTCCTCTGACATTAGGCGGCGGTATATTATCTTCAAAAAAAGAAGAGTCAAAAAACCCGCTAAAAAATATCGGGGAGCCGATAGCTCCGTGGGACGATAAAAACCCCCCGGGGCAGGATGGGGCTTTAAATCCGAATAATGAATTTGTGCTTGCGCCGCCTGCTCTCGGTCAAATCTGGACGCTGCCTCGTAATGACACCCTGCGTTTTTCGATTAACTATGCTTTAAGTCCTTCTTCCGCGACTGAATTCCAATATATAAAAAACGTTCTGGACCCGAAAGACGTTAAATGGAATGAGTACCAGTCAATATTGACGAATTTCAGAACAGACGGTTCAACAACATTTAATTTAACGGAATCAAGTAATAATTTATTTTCCACCTCATTCGGATTTTCCGGATCATATCAATGGCAGGCTCATAGTTATATAAATGAAGATGTGCAGACTGCAAGTCAAGTGACTAGTTTACGCCGGGCGGATTATCGGGGAAGGCAATGGTCTCTTAATTCAAATTATAACGCGCAAATCAACCCGTTTTATTGGAGTACGGTTTGGAAAAATACTAATATTCAATATACGTTAAATGCTCTTACCCTTAAATCTCTGTTTAACGAAGAACAATACAATAAAGATTTACTCGTGAACCCGAAAAGTGATTCTCCGGAATGGGATATTGCTTACGGGGACTGGACAAGAGAAAAAATCAGCGCGCACAGGTTAAGCGCGAATTTAGGTGCTCGTATTTTCGACAAAGATCAGGACCTGCGCTTTTACACGGATTTGCCGCCTTTATATAAAACATACAACACAGATATTACAACACGCATCTGGATTACCGAATCAAATGCAAAAATACAGTTCAGGGAAGACACGGAGAGTAATCAAGAAGCGGATAAACGGGCGGCAGAAACAAAATATCATTATATAAACGGATATATTCTGGGGAATCTTGCCCTTACGGAAACTCTGCGTTTTACGGAATCCCAATCACTTCGTTTTTACGGAGTCTATGATCCTGAGCTTTATCAGTGGATAAATTTTACATCAAGCCTTACTTTGTGGTCTTTTAAATCCGAGTTTACCGCGACTCGTATGTATAAATATTACTACGACTCAACGGTAGGGCAGCAGGGCTGGAAGCAGAATTCAAAAGGAGATCAGGATTTACAGCCGTATACATGGACTCTTGGCTGGGCACCGTCGTATAAACTGGATTCATTATTCGGTGGTTATTTTTCTCTTACTTTTAATATGAATTCAAGTATTCTTCTTGATTTACAACGTTATACTTATTCAAAATTTTCTTTTAATTTAAATCTTACTTTAGGCATTACTAAATTTCTTGACTTTACTATGGGAATAACATCTGAAAACGCATATATATATCGATATATGCAGGATATACCGATGTTCAGTAGTTTGCGCGATCAGGTGGAAGTACCGGGTGAAAAAAATGTTTTTGTTGATTTAGTTAATTCCTTTCGATTTGATGACGAGAAACTGCGGCAATCTTCGGGTTTTAAATTAAAATCATTTAAAATTTCGACGGTTCACCATTTGGGAGATTGGGATGCGAAACTGTCTGTTGACTTTATGCCGTATCTGGATAATACAAGAACCAGCGATCCATCCGCTTGGCAATATAAATTTAAAACGACAATATCTTTCCTTGTACAGTGGATACCGGTCAGCGAAATAAAAACCGAGATTGATTATCAAAATGACAAGTTTGTCCGCAAGGCCGCAAAAGTCCAGTAATAGAGTAGAAATTCAAGGCAGCTTATATGCTTTTGTACTGCCGCAGGAAATTATGTTTGAATTCAAGAAATCTGTTTTCCTCAATCGCGGCACGGGCCTTTTTTACAAGGTTATGCAGAAAATAAAGATTGTGATAACTTAAAAGTATTGAGGACAAGATTTCGCCTGATTTAAATAAATGCCGTAAATAGGCGCGGGAATAGTGTTTGCATACTTTGCAGTCACAAGAGCTGTCCAGTCCGCCCAAATCATTTTTGAATTCTTCTTTTTTAATTGAAAGCGGGCCTTGTGAGGTAAAACTCATTCCATGCCGCGCAAGGCGCGTGGGAAGAACACAGTCAAACATATCTATACCGTTTTCTATTGCACAGAGTATATATTCCGGAGTGCCTATGCCCATTACATAGCGCGGCTTTTCTTTGGGAAGGAGCTTTGCCGTAAAAGAAAGATACTCGATAAAGACTTCAAAAGGCTCTCCGACTGAAAGTCCGCCTATGGCGATGCCCGGCATATCGGCTTGTACAACCGACTCTGCACTTTTTTCACGAAGATCTTTGTAAAAATTCCCTTGCACTATTGAAAAAAAACTTCCCTGATACGATTCGCCGCTCATCTGTTGATACTTGTTTTTCGCGCGTTGCAGCCATTTTTCTGTTGTAACCTCCGCGCCAAGCGCTTTTTTATACGGCGTTTCATAAGGTGTGCATAGGTCTAACTGCATTTGTATATCGCTGTTTAAGAGGCATTGTATTTCAACAACATTTTCAGGCGTAAACAGGTGTTCACTTCCGTCAAGATGGGATCGAAAAGACGCGCCGTCATCAGTAATTTTTCTAAAACGCGCCAAAGAAAAAATCTGGAACCCGCCTGAGTCGGTTAATATATTGCGATTCCAATCAATAAACTGATGAAGCCCTTTTGTTTTACTGATGATATCGGTTCCCGGACGCAGAAAAAGATGGTAGGTATTGCCAAGTATTATTTCAAAACCTATCTCAAGAAGATCCTCGTTTGTCATTGCTTTTACCGAGCCTGTGGTACCTACCGGCATAAATACCGGAGTGGAGACTTTCCCGTGCGGTAAATACAAGGTACCTGTCCGTGCCGAGCTTAAGCTGTCACTGTGTTTTATCTCAAATATTTTTTGCATAGTATTATGTTTTTGAAAAGCGCATCAACAATACCCCGATAAACGTAAAAAAGATAACAGGGAACCATCCGCCTGCTGCCGGCGGGATATAACCAAGGCGCGCCATCATGGTACTTATCATTTCCATAATATAATAAATAACCGAAACTGAAAGGCTCGTGAGAAGACTCATAAGTAAAATATTTTTTCGAAATCGGCCTGCCATAGAAAGCGAAAGTATAATAACGATAAACGATGTTGCCGGAAAAGAAAATCGATGATAGTAATCAACCTGCGCCGCTGTATAGGGAAGTCCCACTCTTTTCAAGTCTTCGATTAAATATCGCGCGTCTTTTGCATTGAGATCAGCGGAATTAATCGCGCTTCTTCGAAATAATTCAGGATCATCCCTGTATTGGTCTGTCGAAAGAAAATCACGGACACGCAGCAGATCATCTCCCCATTCATAAATGACGGCATTTGAAAAATCCCAATAACTTCCTGTCCATAATGCACTCTGGGCCCGGACAAGCGTTTTAAAATTTTCTGTTTTATCTTTTTCTATAACACTTATGCCGTTTAAGGTTAAGTTGTCGTAATCATAATAATCAACAGCATAGATGCGGTTCCCATCGTTTACTTTTATAACAACATTCGATCTTGCATCCGTATTCTGCATGTGTTTTAATTGCCGTGAAAGCTCATTTTTTGTTTTGAGCGTTGGTATGACAACTCTGTCATTGAAAAAAAATGAGATAATTGACATAAGAACACCGATAAACAAAAGCGGATAACTCAGTCGCCAAAAGGGAATACCGGATGATATAATAGAGCCAAGCTCATTGCGCGCATATAAATCCCCCAAGCTGTATGCAACAGCAAATAACAGAGATACAGGCAGTGCGTATTCCATGCTTTTCGGGATATAATAACAACTTACCTTGATTATTTCTTTAAAACCTACCTCGTAGTTTAAATAGTTCACCAAGTTGACAAAAAGATCAATGAGAACGACTATCATTACAAACATTCCCATTGCAACAAAAAAAACAGGCAGAAAATGTTTTACGATATACCGGTCAATTATCATTTTCGAATCCTGTCGATACACATGATAAGACCGATGACAAGCGCGAGTATATTAGGGAGCCACATGCACCAGAAAGGAGGTGCACCGAGTTTCATCCCCACGTTTTGCCCGCCAAGGAGGAAGGACCAATATATCACGGAAATTAATATACCTAAAATAAAACCCACAGCCTGCCCGCTTTTTTTCGCAAGCAATCCCAGCGGGACAGCAAGAAAAATAAACGCAAAAGAGCCGAAAGGGATCGAAAACTTTTTGTAAAATTCAAGGCGGAAAATTAACAAATTACGGTCGTTTTTTATAAAGCGGGAAATTTGTGCTTCACGCTTAAAATTCGCCAAAAGATTATCGCGGTTCCGCCACCCGTAACTTGCAGGACCTTTGCGAAGCACATTTTCCAGGTCGAGCGCGGCTCTGAGCGTTCTGTTGTTTCTTTCCCGTAATTCTTTTACTGCGGTTTTTTCTTTTTCTTTTATGGATATATAGACATCTCGGGAACTCATTTCCCGTGCCGAGATTGTTGTTGATTGCTGAATTAATTCATCAGTATGTATACGATAACTCAGCAGACCTATACGCGCGTAATCATAATCCCGTTTTTCAATCTCTTTTGACGATTGGAGGAATGCGTTTTCCATGTCAAGACGAACCCCTTCTTTACCGGCATCAATAAATTCCGCGCTTTTGGCAAAAATAACGCGCCTCTCTCCCTCAGATGTTCTATCCAGTATCATCATGTCGTCAATTCTTTGTCCGTTGACATTGCCGGTGATAACAACCGTATCTTTAAACTTTTTTACCGCATTAGGTTCTATTTCGAGTGCCGGCGTTGATGTTAAAATCTTGCGGTAGAGTTTTGTAAATTGAATAGTTCCCATAGGAAGCAAAACATCATTGGTCATAAATGATAGTAAAGTAACAAAAATACCAACACACAATGTCGGAGCAAAAATATTTTTATATGAAAGGCCGGATGCAAGCATCACAAGAATTTCGTTGTCTGATGTAAAACGCCCTATAGTGATCAATGTTCCAAGCAGGGTCGCAAAGGGCGTTGACATTGCGATTATAGACGGAATGGAATAAAGGACAAGCAAGGCCACCTGATCGAAGGGGACTTTTTTGCTTAAAATATCTTGGGCCATAAGGAGAAGCTGGTTTACAAAAAAAATAAAAAAGAAAAAAAGAAATGATACAAAAAAAGCAAACATGGTCTCTTTAAAGACATATTTAAACATAGTACCGGAAATAGGCCCGTTAGAAATTTTCAGCATATTTTTTTTCAGTAATCCTCATCTTGGATTAAGGGGCATACGGGGAAGGCTTGTCTCTGTTTTGCGCGGAGGAAAAACCGCGCTCACATTCAGCGTCCCTGTCGCTTGCTATACCCCCGTTGATCCAAAACCGCCTTCCCCCCTTTTTGTCGGTGAAAGTGTTTCCGTTTCTTCAAGAAAAGCGCGCGACACCGGGGCAAAAACAATTTGGGCGATTCTATCGCCGTTGTGTATGATTTCAGGATTTTGCGAGAGATTAATTAAAATAACCGAAAGCTCCCCACGGTAATCCGAGTCGATAGTTCCCGGCGAATTCAGCACACTGATACCGTTTTTAAGGGCAAGACCGGAACGGGAACGGATTTGTCCCTCAAAGCCTTCCGGGATTTCGAAGGAAAGTCCGGTCGGAACAAGAATCCGTTCCCCGCTTTCAAGGACAAGTGCTTTTTTAAGACAAGCGTGGATATCCATTCCGGCGGAACCCGCACTCTGATATGAAGGGATATCCGCTTTCGGATCTACTTTTTTTACTTTGACATCGACTATAGTCATTGACAGGAATCTCCCAGCTATCTTTTCCAAAATCAGAGAGCAGGAAACAAGGGCTTACCCGCAATTTCAGGAATACTTCCGGTTCACCACATATCCCGAAATAACCGGCTCTTCCCCCTGTTTTAAACTCTCTATTTATGCACCGTCTTCTTGTATTACCAGCGCTTGGGACGTTCGGGACGCCCTCCGCTAAAACGGGGGCGCTCTTCGCGCACCCGATGTTCATCCGCAGCCGGCGCGCCGTCCGGATCAATCGCATCAATATATGAGAGATTAAGTCTTCCCATCTTGTCAATTTCAAGGAGTTTTACCGGAATCTCCTGGCCTTCCTTCAGAATATCTCCTACCTGTGTAGTATGCGTACGGGAAAGTTTTGAGATATGGACAAGCCCTTCTTTTCCGGGAAGTATTTCAACAAAAGCACCAAAATCCATGATACGGACAACTTTGCCGTTATAGACAGACCCGATTTCAGGATCTTCGACCATGTTTTTAATGGCGACTTTTGCTGCTTCCGCATCGTTTGCGTTTTTACCGTAAATCGTAACCGTACCATCATCGTCTGTGTTGATTTTTACTTTAAACAGTTCACAAAGAGCCTTGATGTTTTTCCCGCCGGGCCCGATAAGAGCGCCAATTTTATCAATCTCGATTTTCATCGTAACTATCTTGGGGGCAAGATCACTGATCTCTTCGGCAGGCCGTGAAATCGTCTGGTTCATAATCGAAAGGATGTGAATCCGCCCGCGTTTTGCCTGTTCCAAGGCTTTTTTCATCACATCAAGGCTAACTCCGGCGATTTTTATATCCATCTGGAAGCCGGTAATACCATCTTCCGTTCCGGAAACCTTAAAGTCCATATCGCCTAAATGATCCTCATCGCCTAAAATATCGGAGAGAATCGCGTATCTTGCATCCGGCGCGGAACTTTCCGTGATAAGCCCCATCGCGATACCGGCGACAGGCTTTTTCATCGGGACGCCGGCAGCGAGCATGGCAAGCGTACCGCCGCAGACCGAAGCCATAGAGCTTGATCCGTTGGACTCCATAATCTCCGA
>JAITXS010000127.1 GCA_031284645.1 Spirochaetaceae bacterium
ACACTAAAAATACATCCTGTCAGGATGTCGCTTAAGTTTTCATGAGCTTAAGTTCGGCTAGATTTTTGTTCTTGGGCAACCACCCCTTTTCGGCTAGATTATTTTTTAGGCAATGCGCCTACTTGCGCCAAATATCGTTTGTGTATTATCATAAAAAAAGTATCGGGGATTTTGCAAAAAGATTTCCGTTAGGAGCGGTGACCGAGCGGCCGAAGGTGCTTCCCTGCTAAGGAAGTGTGCCCCGAAAGGGTACCGGGGGTTCAAATCCCCCCTGCTCCGATTTTTACGGACTCCGGTCTGTGTACAAAAATTTCATGCATAATTTTCGGAGGAGAAATGTCAAAGAATGTTTATTTTTTCGGCGGAGGGAACGCCGAAGGTGATGCCAAAATGAAAGCGCTTCTTGGTGGCAAGGGAGCAAATCTTGCAGAGATGACAAACTTAGGGATACCGGTTCCTCCGGGTTTTACTATCTCTACGGATGTTTGCGCGGATTATTATGATCAGGGCCAGCAGTATTCTGATGAGCTTAAACAAGAGTTTTCCGAAAATCTTACCAGGCTTGAGCAGCTTATGGGTAAAAAATTGGGGGATCCGGTAGATCCTCTTCTTGTCTCAGTAAGATCCGGTGCGGCAGTTTCAATGCCCGGTATGATGGATACCATACTCAATCTTGGTATAAATGATAAAGCCGTGTATGGCCTTGCAGAAAAGACCAATAACCCCCGTTTTGCATGGGACGCTTACCGCCGTTTTATTCAAATGTACGGCGATGTTGTTATGGGTGTACCTTACGAAAACTTCGAGGATGCCATAAAAACGCTGAAAGCGGCAAAAAAAATCGAACTTGACACGCATCTTGACGCAAACGACCTTGAGAAACTTGTGCAGGAATATAAAAAAATCGTTAAAAAAGTTAAAAAAATTGATTTCCCGCAAGACCCGGTGGAACAGCTCTGGGGAGCAATTAATGCGGTCTTCGGTTCATGGATGAATGAACGGGCGATAAAATACCGCGCGTTAAATGACATCCGCGGCTTAAAGGGAACCGCCGTAAATGTTCAGTCTATGGTGTTTGGTAATACAGGTGACGATTCCGGTACAGGCGTTTGTTTTAGCCGCGACCCGTCCACCGGTGAAAATAAATTTTATGGTGAATATCTGATGGACGCGCAGGGAGAAGATGTCGTTGCCGGTATCAGAACGCCGCAGAAACTCTCTCAGCTTGAGAAACACAATCCGGAAGTGTATCAGCAGCTTGTCGGCATCAAAGACACGCTGGAAAAACATTTTCGTGATATGCAGGATATGGAATTCACGATCGAACACGGTACGCTCTACCTGCTCCAAACTCGTAACGGGAAGCGCGGCGGCGCGGCGGCAGTAAAAATCGCCCTTGACATGGTAGAGGAAGGCCTTATCGACAAAGAAACAGCTGTACTCCGTGTTGAACCTGGTCATATCGATCAGCTTCTCCACCCGATGATTGACCCGAAAGCAATCAAAAGTGCAAAGCCGATTACAAAGGGGCTTAATGCATCGCCGGGTGCCGCCAGCGGGCAAATTGTGTTTACCGCAGCGGATGCGGAAGCATGGCACAGTAAAGGGGCGAAAGTCCTTCTTGTGCGGCAGGATACCAGTCCCGAAGATATCGGTGGCATGGTTGTTTCACAAGGCATACTTACCTCGACAGGAGGCATGACCAGCCATGCGGCGGTTGTCGCCCGTGGAATGGGGACTCCCTGTGTCGCCGGTGCAAAAGGCGTTTCTGTCCAGGGAAAGAAAGTGGTTATCGGCACACAAACATTTAAAGAGGGTGATTGGATTTCCCTTGACGGAACAAGCGGCGAAGTCTACGGCATAAAAATGCCGCTTGTTCATCCGAAAATCTCAAAAGACATGGAGAAATTCCTCGGCTGGTGTGATAAAATCCGTGAGGAGTCGGTGCGCGGCGATGTAAAGGGCTTTAAAGTCCGTGCAAACGCTGATCAACCGGAAGACGCAGTACGTGCGTTTGAGTTCGGCGCAGACGGTGTGGGCCTTTGCCGCACTGAACATATGTTTTTTGACAAAGCAAAGCTTATCCATTTCAGGACAATGATTCTTGCCGATACGGTTCAGGATCGTATGTTGTCGTTAAAAAAGATACTGCCGCTTCAAAAGAGAGACTTTATCGGCATTTTTAAAGCGATGAACGGGAAACCCGTTACAATTCGATTACTTGACCCGCCGCTCCATGAATTTGTTCCGCACACTAAAGAAGAAATCGCTGAGCTTGCAGCTCATATGGGAACAACAGCAAAGGCTCTTCAGCCGAAAATAGAGAAGCTTCACGAGGCTAATCCCATGCTCGGGCACCGGGGATGTCGGCTTGCGATCACCTATCCTGAGATATACGAAATGCAGGTTGAGGCGATTGCGCTTGCTGCAACGGAATGTCTCAAAAAAGGCATCGACGTTCATCCTGAAATTATGATTCCGATTGTTGTGACAGCCCGTGAATTAAAGTATATCCGCCCGAAAGTGGAAGCGGCTATTAAACGGGTCTGTGAAAAAGCGGGTGTGAATATTCCCATAAGAATCGGCACCATGATTGAAGTTCCCCGGGCGGCAATTACATCAACGCACATTGCCCAGTATGCGGACTTCTACAGCTTCGGTACTAACGATCTTACCCAAATGACCTTTGCCTTTAGCCGCGATGATGTCGGCTCTTTCGTTCCCACATATCTTGACAAAGGTATCCTTGATGTTGATCCCTTTAAATCAATTGATGAAAAGGGCGTTGGCGAACTTATGCGCTGGGCGATTAGCAGGGGGCGTGAAGCAAAGAAAGAGTTAAAATGTGGTATCTGCGGAGAGCACGGTGGTGATCCCCTTACCATTGATTTTTGTTACCGTGCCGACTTGAACTATGTTTCATGTTCACCATTCCGAGTCCCGGTCGCCCGTCTTGCGGGCGCTCAGGCGGTATTACGAAATAAGAACCTTTAAAAGATCCTGTTTCCTCACACATTCAATTGAGTGTGTGAGGCCGTCAAATCAAAAAGCCCCGCATTATGCAGGGCTTTTTTTGTATTCCTTATATTTATGAGCCGCCATCATCCGGTGGAATGATGGCGGCTAAGCGTCAAGCGAATGAAATTTCTTACAAACTCCGCGTTGAAACAAAATTTGCATCGGTACCGCAGATATCTTTAACAACAATATCTCCCATGTGCACGGGATTGTGCAGCTCAAGACCATCCAAGAGGCGCATGGCGTCAAATATCTTTTCTTTAGGGATGGGTTTGTCGATTTTAACCGGCATACGCGGAATTTCAGCGCCGTCAATAACAACAGTGGAGCTAATAACACGGGTTGGATTTGTTACTTCCTGCTTCCCGTACACAATGCCCCGCTCGCAGCTGTTACCTGTTACCGCATAATCTTTCTTCGTGTCAACCTGAAGATGGCAGCCTTTGGGACAGACAATGCAGATAAGTTCAACAATACCATCAGGGCGTTCGTTACGGAATTTCGCGTTAAATTGACTCTGTTTTTGCGTGCTATTCACGGAAATACATATATCCCCTTTTGCCTTTTGCAAAACATCTTTTAATAAAATGATTTTTTCCATTTCACCGGGGGCAAGATGCTCCCGCTTAAAAGAAGCGATAAGTTCTCCGTTACTTGTTACTTCAATTTTCGATTCTTTAAAAACTGCCGTAGTCCGGAAAAATACTTCCGTCATTTTCCCGACATTTTCGGCTCTGATTTTCTGAGGCACAACATAACCCACTCCGTCCCCGTATATTACATTGATGGCGGACGAATCGGGAGCCGACGGAGACTGCGGATCATTCGCCGCATAGAAGGCCGCAGACTGCCCCGCTTTTTTTGCCTCCGCACTGACAAAATCAACAAGATCGTGTACATGAGCGACATTTCCGCAGGCAAAGATACCCGGAATTGAGCTTTCCATGTTTTCAAAAACAACCGGGCCGCTTGTTTTCCCGTCAATCATAAGTCCCGCATTCCGCGAAAGCTCGTTTTCAGGAATGAGCCCGACGGAAAGCAAGACAGTATCACAGTCATAAATTTCTTCTGTTCCGGGAATCGGCATCCTGTTTTCATCAACCTTCTGAATAACAACCTGTTCAACCCGCTTATCTCCGCGGATCTCGGTAATCGTATGAGAAAGATGGAGCGGAATATTATAGTCCTCAAGGCATTGCACGATGTTACGGGTAAGTCCGCCTGAATAGGGTAAGACTTCAAATACACCGAGTACTTTTGCCCCTTCAAGGGTAAGGCGCCGCGCCATAATCAAACCAATATCGCCTGAGCCTAAGATAACGACCCGCTTTCCAACCTGATAGCCTTCGATATTGATATAAAGCTGAGCCGCTCCCGCGGTAAATACGCCGGATGGCCGTGAGCCCGGGATACCTATTGCTCCACGCGCTCTTTCGCGACAGCCCATTGCAAGAATGACAGCCTTTCCTTTTACACTTATATAGCCGACCTTTTTATTGATAAAACGGACAGTTCTATCCGGTGTAAGATCAAGTACCATCGCTTCGGTACATATTTCAATATCGCTTTCCATTACTTTTTGAATAAAACGCGCGGCGTATTCGGGGCCGGTCAACTCTTCTTTAAAATAGTGGAGCCCAAAACCATTATGAATACACTGATTAAGTATCCCGCCCAGTTTGCTGTTCCGTTCAAGGAGAAGTACATCTTTTGCACCGCTTTCTTTTGCCGAAAGCGCGGCGGCAAGACCGGCAGGGCCTCCGCCTATTATAATCACATCATAGAGATCTTTCATTTTACGACCCCCTGTGCCGTGTTATTTTTCGTTTTTGTTTCTCCGCTTATGATATACATGCCTTTCCGGTCTTTCGGTATATCTTCCGGCTTAACATGCGAATATTTTTGAATTAATTCAAGAACACGCGGGCCGCAAAAACCGCTTTGACAACGTCCCATCCCCGGAGTACAACGCCGCTTTACCGCATCCAAAGAACGCGGTGGGATCGGCCTTTGGAGCGCGTCTACAATTTCACCTTCGGTAACAGTTTCACAGCGGCACACAATAGTACCGTAAAGCGGATTTTCTTGGATCGTCCGCTTCTTTTCTTCTTCGTTCATATATTTAAAGCGTTTTACGCTCCGCTTTGCGATAAAAGCCGGATTCGGCCTGAATTCCAAACCCTTTTTATGTAAAAGTTCGGAGACCTCCTTGGCAATTGCCGGTGCGGAGCTAAGCCCCGGTGATTTTATTCCCGCGATATTAAAAAACCCTTCTATTTCTTTTGATTCACCTATGATAAAATCATTCCGTTCCGCATCAGCGCGAATCCCTGAAAAATTCCTGATCGATGCCCGTAGATTAACTGTAGGTATTGTTCGTACTGCGTTTCGACGCACAGCATCAAGTCCTTCCCTGCTTGTTGCATAATCATCCCGTTTCCAGTTTTTGCTGTCCGGCCCCACGATAATATTTCCATGAACAGTCGGTGCAACAAGAACTCCTTTGCCCAGCTTTGACGGACAAGGGAAAATAATCATCTTTACAAGATTTCGTTCTGTTGTATCTAAAATATAGTACTCGCCGCTTTTCGGCTGAATCGAGAAATGCTTTGTTTCAATCAATTCGCTTATTTTATCTGAATTAACTCCGGCCGCATTCACCACATAACGGGCCTGATAATTACCTTTGTTGGTAACAACAATAAATCCGTCTTTTTCTTTTTGTATTGCCCTAACCTCACAGTCAAGTTCAAGCTTCGCGCCGCCTTGCACTGCACATTCAGCCTGAGCCGAAGCAAGCTCCCAAGGGGAGATAATTCCCGCATTCGGAGCATACAGGGCACAGACCGCTTCACGGCTTACCTGAGCTTCCATGTCAAACAGTTCGTTGGCTTCAATAATCCTAAGCCCGGGAACGCCGTTTTTATTTCCATTTTCAAAAAGCTTTTCTATTGTTTTGCGATCTTCGTCATTAAAACCAACAACCAGGGAACCTGTTTTCTTGTACAAGACATCAAGGTCATTTGATAAGCGTTCAATCAGCTTATTCCCTTCAACATTGACACGCGCCATGAGAGTTCCGGGTTCCGGATCGTATCCGGCATGAACGATCGCACTGTTTGCCTTTGTTGTTCCGCAGGCAATATCATTCTCTTTTTCCAAGAGCAATGTCTTAAGCTGATAGCGACTTAATTCATATAATAGTGAGCATCCGCATATTCCGCCGCCGATTATGATAATATCTTCCATAAAAAATTAAGTTCCCCTCTTTAAAATGAGTGAGCGGATAATACATCCGCTCACATTCGGAAAAATCAAACTAAGCTTTTTCCCAAGCCAGGGAGCGTCTTACCGCCTCTTTCCAGCCGCCGAGGAGCTTTTCCCGACACTCAGCGCTAATCGTCGGTCTAAAAACACGGTCTACCGCGACATTTTTTTCAATGTCCGCTTTGTCGGCATAGTAACCGATAGCAAGACCAGCCAAATAGACTGCGCCCAGCGCAGTGCTTTCGATTATCTTGGGGCGAATAACATCCGTATCAAGAATATCAGCCTGGAAGCCCATAAGGAAATTGCTCTTTGACGCGCCGCCGTCAACTCGTATTGCTTTAATCGGAAGTCCGGCGTCAGCCTCCATTGCTTTGATCACATCATGGCTTTGGTAATCAAGTGACTCGAGAGTAGCGCGGACAAAATGCTCTTTTGATGTTCCGCGGGTAAGGCCAACAATGGTGCCACGGGCATATTGATCCCAGTAAGGGGCGCCAAGTCCGACAAATGCCGGTACAACATATACCCCACCGGTATCGGGAACCTGTTCCGCCAGTATATCCGATTCAGGAGCGCTTCCAATAAGGTGTAGCCCGTCCCTAAGCCACTGAATTGCGGCTCCGGCGACAAAGACGCTGCCTTCAAGCGCGTATTCTACTTTACCGTCAACACCCCATGCGATCGTGGTAAGAAGCCCGTTTTTCGATTCAACCGCTTTCTTTCCGGTATTCATCAGGATAAAGCAGCCTGTTCCGTAGGTATTTTTTACCATGCCCGGCTCATAACAACACTGACCAAAAAGTGCCGCCTGCTGATCCCCTGCAATCCCCGCTATGGGGACTTCCCCTGCAAGGAATTCCGCATCCGCCATCCCGTAAACACAGCTTGAGGGCTTTACTTCGGGAAGCATACATTGAGGAATATTGAGCTCTTTTAAAATCTCCTTGTCCCATTCAAGTTTATGAATATTGTAGAGCATAGTACGAGAAGCATTTGAATAATCGGTTACATGGACTTTACCTTTAGTCAGATTCCAGACAAGCCAGGTATCGACATTTCCGAATAGAAGCTCGCCTTTTTCAGCTCGTGCACGAGCGCCGGGGACATTTTCCAAAATCCAGCGGATTTTTGTACCTGAAAAGTACGCGTCAACAATTAAACCGGTTTTTTCTTTTATAACTTGGTCAAAACCCTTTGCTTTTAATGTATCGCAGTACTCCGCAGTTCTGCGGCACTGCCAGACAATTGCGTTATACACCGGTCTGCCGGTCTTTTTTTCCCATACAATACTTGTTTCCCGCTGATTCGTGATGCCGATAGCGGCAATATCTTTTGCCGAAAGATCAATGCGTGTTTTTGCTTCGGCTACAACCCCGATCTGGGAGGACCAGATTTCAAAGGGATCGTGTTCTACCCAGCCCGGTTTCGGGAAAATTTGCGTAAACTCTTTTTGTGCGCTTTGAATGATATTTCCCTGCTTATCAAAAATGATAGCGCGGGAACTGGTTGTACCTTGATCAATCGCGAGTAAATATTTCGACATACTAATACCTCCTGGAAATTTCTTCTTGGAAACCATCAGCCGGAGCATCGGATAAAATACGAATGCATCCAGCTAAAACGATCGTACCTGTCCTGATATTAATTTTGAAAAAATGCAAAAGCCTTGTAACCCGACCACGCGATATCACTGTTTCCGCACACAGGACAGCTCGGGGGAGCATTATTTGCGCTAATCGTATTCCCGCAATTTTTACATTTCCAAACACCGCTTGCGCCCTCTCCGTCTTTTTTGAGATTTGCAAGCAAATTTTCGAACTGTTTTGCGTGGCCTTTTTCAATGCCTGCAACTTGCTCAAAAAGCTTTGCTATATCGCCAAAACCTTCTTCTCTTGCTTTTCGTGCGAAATTCGGATACATTTCGCCGGTTTCGCTGCGCTCACCATCAATTGCAGTTTTCAGATTGTCCGATGTATTTCCGATACCGTCAAGGAGTTTAAACCAAATTTTCGCGTGTTCTTGCTCGTTTAGCGAAAATTCATCAAAAATTTGAGCAACCTGTGTATAACCTTCCTCGCGGGCTTTTGCCGCAAAATACACATATTTTCCACGAGCCAGAGACTCTCCGTTAAACGCAGCCTTTAAGTTTTCTTCTGTTTTACTTCCCTTTAAATTTGCCATTTTCTTCTCCTAAAAATATTTTTTCCGCCGCAAGGCAGAGCACCGATCGCGGAACCATAATATTGTTCCGGTTTAAGCGTTATTAATTAAACACAGCCTGCGCGGCAACAGCGCCGAGAATAGCGCCGACAATAGGAGCGAGGACAGGGATCCACGCATAGCTCCAATCCGAGCTGCCTTTCCCCTTCATCGGGAGAATAGCGTGCATAATGCGGGGGCCAAGATCACGAACCGGGTTGATGGCGTATCCGGTTGTACCGCCCAATGAAATACCGATAGTGAGGATAACGGCCCATGCCCTCCATGTACCGATTGCCCCCAAGCCGCCGTCCGCAGCTTGTGCAACACCAAAAGAAAGGGTAAAGAGAAGCACAAAAGTACCGATAACTTCACTGATGAAGTTCCACCCGTAGCCTCGGATAGCCGGACCGGTACAGAATATCGCCAATTGACTCTGCGGGTCGGTCTGATCAATGTGCTGCTTGTACATAAGCCAGACGAGGAACGCGCCGAGGAACGCACCCAAAAACTGGGCGATAATATATCCGGGAACCAGCGCCCAAGGCGTTACACCCACGCAGGCAAGCGCTATGGTAAGCGCCGGATTAAAATGCGCACCGGACATAGAACCGAACATCAAAGCCGGCACTAAAACCGCCGTAGCCCATCCGACAGTAATAACAATCCATCCTGAATTGTTACCTTTTGTTCCCTTGGCAACGACATTTGCGACAACACCGTCACCGAGTAGAATCAAAAAAGCGGTCCCGATGAATTCACCAAGATATGCCATCATATTCCTTACTCCTCCGGATTATCTAAAGTGATAACCCCAATTTTGTGTGCGGGTAACCCCGCTATATAAATTTTAACACATTTTCTTAAAATAGTTAAGTAAGCAGCAGTAATTCCGGTTAAACATTAAGCAAGTAATTCTTTATATTATAATAGATTACCGAGATCGTTATTATGTCTGAACTTGCGTTGGCACATCACCCTGCGCCTTGCCTAAACAATACTTTGTTGATATACTCAAGCTCTTAAAGAGTACAACACTCATAAATAATCCGAGGAGGGCGCCATGAATTTAGAGATTAAAGCCGTTCATTTTACCCTGAAAGATGAGAGTAAAGAATATTTAGAAAAGAAGATCGGCAAGTTCCATAATGCGGAAAATACTATCATTGATTTGTTAATAACGCTAAGCAAAGATGCAAAAGAATTTGAGGCCGAAGCGACCGTAAACTTTCGCTGGGGTCTTTCATCCCATGTCAAAGAACGTGATGTGGAACTTAATCCGGCAATTGATAAATTGATTGATGCTTTATCTGCCAAAATCCATAAAGAAAAAGAAAAATTTCAGGAAAAACGTTAAGTTTCTCCAAGTTAATGCTGTGATTTCTACACCTTAACATGGAGTTTATGGTACAGGAGGGGGGCCTGTCGGCAAAAACTCCCATAAACCCTTCGTTTGAGGGAATGGGGGTTAGGCCTGATGGGGACCAACCACCCTATTCCCTTATACTCTTTCCTTCGAAAACGACATAAGCCCTTCTTACTCGTACTTTTCAAGACGGGCGATGGCTTCATTAAAACCGGCCCCCTTGAGTTTTATCGCAATAGAGGGGACATCTTCTGCTTTGATGTTGCTTAAGACAATCCGGTAAAAGCCATCAAAAGGCTCCCATGATGGGTTTAAACCGGCGTTTGAAAGTCTATCAAAAGCTTCCACCGCATTTCTCGGTACTTTGAAAGATCCGACTTGTAAACGATATGTCCTGTTCGGAAGCACCGGCCCGCCTATTATTTCAGCGTGTGTCCTCTGTGTTTTCGCGTCAGATTCAGGCAGAGAAGCCGCTTCAGGCGATACTACGTTTGGACTTATTATGGGCTGCGTCGGTTGATACCTGTTTTCTGATTCCGTCACAGACGGGTAAGTCGGCGGCAAGGGCTGTTTTATCGGCTGAATCTGAGTCGGCGTTGCGGCACCGGCGATTTCAAACACCGGCTCTACCATGCCATCCGGGTTCGCCAAAGTTACGGGATTTCCTGAATTCGGAGAAGAATCAACACTCGGGAGAAGTTCAATAAGTACCTGCGCGGTACCGCTCCTGATAATATCAAGTTGTTCGGCGGCGGCTCGTGAGACATCAATGATTCTTGTGCTGACAAAAGGCCCGCGATCGTTGACGCGGACTTGAATCTGTCTACGGTTCATAAGATTGGTAACGGTTAGTACCGTTCCAAAGGGCAAAGAAGGGTGCGCCGCCGTGTACTGGTTCGGGTCAAAAATCTCGCCCGAAGCGGTGGGACGACCCGCAAATTCAGCACCATACCATGAAGCAAGTCCTTCCTGGCGGAATGTATCATTTTGCGTTTGCAATGGATCTGACTGGGCAACAACAAAAGCCACTGCACAAAGACTTAAAGAAAAAATTAGTATTACCTTTTTCATACTTACTCTATCGGCGTATCTTTTCGGTAAAATGATACTTATTATTGACAAAACCTGTTCATAGTAAAAGTTCGCCGTCTTTTTCAATGAGACATTCGCTTTTATCAGAAAAACGAGCGTTAATTGTCGGATTGCGGACAAGACCGTCAAGATGAATAAGGCTTGGCGCATCCTCATCATAGTTTTGCCCAATCGCAAAATGGCAAGTTTTAAAGGCTTTTTCGTCTTCCAGCATATTGCCGCTCATGTGCGCCTCGGGATTAAGTCCTATGCCGAATTCCCCGATATTCCGTGCGTTTTTTGCGTAGAGTTCTGCTTTCTCACGGCTCAATTTCCCGCTTTTATAAAGCTCCTGTGCATTGATTTCTGCCAAAGCAATGGTTTCTCTTAATGCGTCCGCCTCGGCACCGCCTGTAATATCCGTAACAAAGCCGCTGTGAACAGTGCAGCGGATAGGCTCTTGAATAAGGATATCTCCCTGATTCACGCTTATCGCTCCGTCAAAAACAATAAGACCCTCAGCGGTATTGTTTTCAGGACTGATGAAGGTCTCTCCTGCGGGAAGATTACCGCCGCTTCCGGGTGCTGAAAAATCGCCGTCATCGACCTTTGCGATCCGTCCCGTCAAACCAATCCTGATATCGGTACCCCCCGGGGCGCTGACATGAACACTTTCCGCTTTGTTTAATATTTCAGAGATGAGCAATGCTCTTTTTTTTAAAAGAGCATAATCAATAGGCACGGTACGGATAAAACTATCAATGGTAAGAGAGGGCGACCAAAAGGCCCGCGTTACTTTTTCTCCGTACTGCAACAGATGAAAAACATGATCGTAACTTGTTCCGTTCCATTGATACGGCTCGCTTATCCCCTTCTCGTCCTTTCCCAGCTTTCCCGCGCTGATCGAAAGAACGACTTCGGGACGCGCGGAAAAAGCCGCGATTACCGATTCTTCGGCAAAGTCAAGCTGTGTTTTTATCGGCTGAACCAGGAGCGTCGGCTTTCCGCCTGCTTGGGACGCTGCATCGTAGAGAGACGCCGAAATGCTCATTGATGCGGGCGCGGGATTGGCTATAATCAAGACCTGTTCGTCTTTTTTGACTTTTAAGACGGTGTTGACGGCGATTTCCGCGGATCTTTTTAATTTTTCAAGCTCCGGAGTCCCAAGTTTATTCTGTAAAGCCGCCGCCAAAGATGATTTTTCGATTGTTGAAATTGTTATCATATTGATTGTATAATGTAATATAAGAAGCTGATATTGAAAAGATAGAGGGTCGGGATATTCCTAAAGCCCCAATTTAGGGTTTGGGAGCAGACTTATTGGGTGGGGGCCGTGAGATATTCTCCTTAACCCATAATCCTGATTCAGGTTAAAAATGAAAGTATTAAAAAAAGCAAAGCTATACGCCGGATTTTTTATTTTTCTTGCGATATGTTCTGTTATTGCGTCCGGAATTTCAGAGGGAAGCGAGATCGCGATTAATAATCCTGTATCGCTGTGGCAGGAAAATGTCCTTGACCATAACGCGGAAACGGTCGATATCGGGCGGCCGCTTCGGAAGAAAAAACAACAGTTCCCCGAGCGGCTTGTGCGGGCGCAAAAAGACGGGGCCCGTACGGAAGTATTTCCTACCATGCCGGGCTTTGAAAAACTTACGACTCAGAATTTCGTTAATCGATACAGTTCAAAGGCAAATCGTGAGTGGATTGAAGCTTGTTTAAAAAACGGAGAGCCGTATCTGTCTTTTATCCGTCATGAAATTGAGCTGCGCGGTCTTCCGCCGGAAATACTCTATCTGCCGATTGTTGAATCGGGTTTTGTGATAAACGCGAAAAGCAAGTCCGGAGCACGAGGCATCTGGCAGTTTATGCAAAACAGCATTCATCCGTATATGAAAATTGATGAATGGCGTGATGAACGGCTTGATTTTTGGAAGTCAACGAATGCGGCGCTTTCAAAACTACAAGCGCACCACAAGGAGTTCGGAGACTGGGCATTAGCGCTTGCCGCATACAATTCAGGCGGCGGCGCTATTGGCCGTGTTATCAAAGAGACCGGCATACAAGATTACTGGATTTTAGCCGATAGAAAAAAATTAAAAACCGAAAGTATTTCCTATGTTCCAAAATTACTTGCCCTGTATTATATCATTTCAAACCCCCGTAAATTTAATCTTGATATTTGTAAACGTGAAGAAGAATATTCCTGGGCTCAAATTGAGATTCATCAGCAGGTAAATCTTGATCTTCTTGCCGAATATGCCGGTATTGATTCCGCGGCTTTACGAAAGGCAAACAGCGAACTGAACAGTAGAGTAACACCGCCGGGAACTTATCATCTTAAAGTGAGAGAAAACGAAAAAGATCTCGTTCAAGCAGTGCTGGAAAACAGTGACTTAAAACTTTTGAAACATTATATTCATACGATTAAAAGCGGCGATACGCTCTACGCACTTGCCCTTAATTACGGAGTTGACGTAGAGAGTATACTTTCGCAGAATCCGGGTTTAAAAGCCCGATTTCTTAAACTCGGTGAGAAGATCATGATACCTGCGTTAAAAGATATGCCCTCCAAAGAAAGCGGTGGAACGACTGCACGGACTGAGAGTGCAAAAAATACGGATACTGTACCCGCAGGAACATGGACGGTTAAACAGGGGGATACGCTGTGGTCAATAGCCCGTGTTTATAACATCAACCCGGAAGAACTTGCCCGTACAAACAATATGTCAACAGATGATGTGTTAAGTGTTGGAAAAATCTTACGCGTGCCGTAAACCGGCAGCTTCCGGTTTTGGTTTATGCTTCCCTATATGAGAATTAAACATAATAAATGAGCACATGGGGACTCGAAAGCACTGGTGTGTTTGTATAAACATCGAAACACGGCAGAAATAGCAAAATGTAAATTGCGGAGCAGCTTTTGGATCTATTAAAAGACGGTTTGACAGAACTCTGTAAGGCTGATAACGATATCGCCATCTGTATACATAACAAGATAGATGAACTCTCATCCCGTCTTGAACGCTATATCGCAGAGATCGAATTATTTAATCCTGTGTATGGTTTAGTTTCCTGTAAAAACCGTGATGAACTAATCATCCGGCACATATTAGATTCGCTTTCCCCGCTTGGCATCATTATCCGTGAATTAAACCGCAAAGAAAATGAGGCGGGTATGGGTGCGGACAGCGCTTCTGTCATTGCCGATGCCGGTTCCGGCGCAGGGCTCCCGGGCGTACCGCTTGCCATGACCCTTGAAGATAGGAAATTCGTTCTTATTGAGAGGATGGAACGCCGTGCCGATTTTCTGCGTAATGTAAGCGCACTCTTAAAATTAAAAAATGTTTCGATTGAACAAAACCCCATCGAAAATCTGCATAAATCATCGTTTGATATTATCACGTTTCGTGCGTTTCGCCCTTTAAGCGCCGATCTGCTTAAAACTCTTTTTCGTTTATTAAAGCCAAACGGTACTCTTGCCGCCTATAAAGGCAGGAATGAAAAAATACAAGAGGAGGCAAGGAGCGAACCGGAAGCCGAATGGTCCGTTTTCCCGTGCCCCGTCCCCTTTCTGCAAGAAGAACGCCATCTGGCGCTTATATCGCAACGCAAGTCGTACTCTCGTTGAGGCGCGGTCTTACCGTGATACATCCATTCTGATGAAGGTACGGGGCCAAGGGTGATAGTGCCCCGGACAGAGAGTGGCTGACATTCCTTCTACCCAAGAAGGGCCTTGGGTAGAAGGAATAGGCTTAGACCTTAAGCTCTCTGCACTTGCTCTCCGAAGGCATTTCTCCACGAGGAAAGATTCCCCGGGCCGACCCATGTATTAAGAGCAAAAGAATGGGCCAAGCTTTCCGTGATAAATTTTTTCGCGCGCAACACAGACTCAAGCGGTGAAAGTCCCCAAGCAAGACCCGCGCAGATAGCTGCCGCCACTGTGCAGCCGGAACCGTGATTCCACTTTGTTTTTATAAGAGCCGCCTCAACAATCTCGAATTTCTCTCCGTCAAAGAATACATCGATCGCTTTTGACTGTCCGGGAAGTTTCGCACCGCCTTTTACAAATACATTTTGTCCGCCTTTTTTATAAATTATTTCGGCGGCAGCTTTCATGGTTTCAATAGTATCAATATTTTTTATACCGGAGAGCTGTTCTGCTTCAAAAAGGTTCGGCGTTACCACGCGGGCAAGGGGCAGTAATTTTTCGGCAAGAGCAGCATTAAGCTCCGGGTTCAAAGCCTCACCCGCCCCCTTACAGACCATCACCGGATCAAGCACATAATTCTTAATCTTATAAGTCTCGATATATTCGCGGCTAAGCTCAAGCGCATAAGGTGTTCCAAGCATTCCGGTTTTTACTGCGGAAGGGCCGACGCCTTTAAAAATTGTTTCAAGTTGAGCGCGCAGTGCGTCTTCGGATACCGGAAATACTTTGTGCGCCCAATTATTATCCGGGTCCATCGCGGCAATCACCGTTACCGCCGCCATACCGTATAATCCGTATTCCTCAAAAGTTTTTAAATCGGCCTCAAGTCCCGCGCCTCCGGACGCATCGGAACCGGCAATTGTCGCAAGTTTTATCATTTTTTTAACTCCTCTCACTTTTAGCACATATATCCTAGTAGGGTTTGGGGTTAAGGGTCAAGGGTTTGGGGTATTGAAATGATTAGACATCTTTACCTAATACCCGAAGCAAAGGGTTGGGGGAGTTAGGGATAGGGCAGGGGATTACTGGTAAAACTAAACCCCATACCCTATTACCCATGACCCTATTTAGACCCTCTACCCCATTATTTCAATCAGTCCAGCAATTCAAGGGAAGACCATCTGTGCTCTGTTTTTCTTCTGTTTTCCAGATAACGGCCTATTTCAATATTTTTGTTCCTTTCCACTTTCAAGCTTGTAGGCGGGCCGTGTCCGGGGAAGATAAGGTAATTGCCCGGTAAGGTAAATATTTTATTCTGTATAGTAGCGATTTGACGCATAGCCCCGTACGGACTTGATGTCGTACCCATCATTCCCGCACTCAGCACATCGCCGGTAAACAAATAGCGTTTTATTTTATAAACAAGCGAATCGGCTGAGTGTCCGGGTACGGAAATAACCTCTATCTTGAAAGCACCGGCATTAAAAATATCCCCATCGCGGATGACATTTGTCTTGTATTCAAATATACTCTGCTGTGCGGCAAAGATTTCTGCTTTATAGATGTGCATAAGCGCTCGTAAGCCGCGGACATGATTTAAGTGGTTATGGGTAATCAATATGCCTTTTAAAAGATAATGATTTTTTTCTATAAAGTTAAGAATCGTTTTATCCATTTCGGCCGGATCAATTAAGAGCGCCTCACGCGGAATATCCTTTTCCGTTTCTTTTTCGTAATCAGAGCCGAGCATATAACAATTGCTAAAACCCTGATGGCAATAATGACTGATAACTTTCATACGGATACATCTGTTTTTTCAGAAACTCGTGCTTCCGCAAAAAAGCGGGAGAGTATTCTAATTATTTTCATATTCAAAAACAGCTTCCGCTGTGTTCGAGTATTTCAATGAGACATTTTTCATTATCGAATTGATAAAGAAAACTTTTTTTATATTGCAGTCATCTATTTGGGTATTGTTGATTTGAGTACTGTTAAATCTGCTGTTATACAGATTGGAATGACTGAATTCGCAATTTGAAATCATCGCGCCGCAAAAATTAAGATGCACTAATTCCGAGTCTTGAAAGGCGCAGCTTTGTAACGAAGCCCCTCCGAATGATAAAAACTGGGTGTCGCAGTTTGAAAAATCACAGTCGTTGAATATTGACATATCAAAAAAAGTCATCCTCATCCTGGATTTTTTAAATGAGCAGGAAATAAAAATTGACTCCATAAAATTACAGCCATAGTACTCGCGGGATGAAAAATCCTGATTTTTGAATATCAAATGCGACACACATAGATTATGAAGCTCTTTTCGTTCTGTAATATACATCGCTAAACGCCGCGATTCAGTATCTCTGTCAACACAATGCAAGCCGCAGAGATTCGAACCGGTAATCGCGCCGTTACCGCAGCCTGCCGCGCAGGGTTTAAATTCAAACATAGGTCTATGGTATTAGGAATTGAAAAATTCTTCCAGTGCTTCGGGACTAAAACCTTCAGCACGCAGATACTCCCGCGTGCACCGGTCAAAGTCGGCCAAGCCGCGTTGCTTTTTTTCGACATATCTTTTTAAAAGATCCAACTCTTCTTCCGAACCCAGCACATTTTTTAAGGCAGCACGCGCTGTTTTTATTGCTATCCCCCGTGATTGAAGCCGCGCAAGGAGGGCACGGGGACTGTCCGCAGTCCGTCTGATTCTGGAGACAAGCCACATATGTGCGAAACGCTCGTCATTAACGAGATTCCGCTCAACAAGCGCTGTAAGAGCGATTGACGCAGCCTCTCTGGTATAACCGCGGGAACAGAGCTTCAAGAACATTCCCTCACATGTCTGCTCGGCCCTCGCGGCAAGGCGAAGCGCGGCTTTTTCCGCATCAAGCCCGCTGTTTTTAGTGCCCGTTGATATATCCGTCAATATTCTACTTTCCATAAAAAAAGACCATTGGGAACAGCAGTAGGGCCGGCGTTTTCTCTGCGGCCTTCTTCTAAAATTTTTTTAAAGACCCCAAGCGGGACATCTTTTTTCTCATAAAAGAGCAAAGTTCCGACAATAGACCGCACCATCTTCCGAAAAAAAGCATTTGCCGATATTTCGAAAATCAAACTTTTGTTTTCAATAAAAAAATAAGCGTTATGAATAAAACGGAATTTCGACCCGCTTCCCCGTGTAAAAATCGGATCCGACGGACAGGCAAAAAGAGAGCAGTCAAGTTCTCCCCTCAGAAGCCGTGCATAAGAATTTAACACAAGGAGACGGGGCTCATGATACACCCAGTCGGCATAACGGGTCTCGTACGGGAGAGGCTGCCTTCCAAAAATAATATAATAACGATACACCCGGATTTTCGCGGAAAACCTTGCGTGAAAATCCGGCGCTACTTCCTGTGCGCCGGAAATACGGACATCCTGCGGCAATATACGGTTAAGCGCCGGAATAAAACGACTCGCAGGCATCTTTTGTATACCGGAAAAAAAATTCGCGTTTTGAGAAGCTGCGTGAACACCGGCATCGGTCCTTCCCGCACCCATTAAAGGAATATGCTCTTTATGCAAGCTTGCAAGCGCCTTTTCGATTACACCCTGCACCGTGCGGACATTATTCTGAACTTGCCAGCCTGAAAAATCAGTACCGTCATAAGATATCGTCAGATTGATGTTTGTTTCACTCATCAAAATCCTGTAATTCTTTTGCTATTAAATCATAAAGCTTGCGCGATTTTTCAAGCAGGGGGCCGGGCTTGCTTTTTGATGATTTTCCCAGCCCGAACATTTTTGCCAAAGTCCTTTTAGTATCCGCAAGTTTTTCCCGCCATGCCCCCATGTCGCTTTGATCACCGTACTTAAATTCCAAAAACTCCGTGATATAGAGAAAGCCCTCGTAGCCGTAATTTTTATCGACATCAGGACCAAAAATTTTTAACGCAGAAAGAGCCTCTTTGCCTGAGGCTTCATTTTGCAAAGCGCGGGAACAAAAAAAACGCGCCTTTCTTTTAAATAAAATCGCAAGCCAATCCCAATGCTGTCCCGGCTCGTTTTCGTCCATATGCTCAATCAGCCAACTCGCCCGCAGCGCAGCAATCCCCTGTTTTACCGTTGGAGAAAATTCCGGCGAATAATAATCATAACAACGCATAACAAGATACTGAGAAACCGCTCCGGCAAGAAGAGTACGCGGCTTGTAAAAGTCAATATTTGAAAAAATATTGATCACATCATCTTTTCTGTCAAAGCCATCGTCAAACGCCTGCTCTTTTTGATCATTCGGTATATTCGGAAAGTCATCAAGACTCGAAGCGAACCAGCAATTCGGGCAAACCACCGCTTGATAGGCAAGAGGATAAATATCCCCGTACCGCGCCGAAGTCTCGTATAAACGATGCAGCTCATCAGTAAGTGGCCCGGCAATCAAACGCCCGCTTCCCGTCAACAGCTCCTCTTTGTGAAAGCTCTCATTGCAGACAGGGCAGTCTAAAACCTCTTTCGAAAGAAAAGAAATTTTGAGCGGCGTCTTTTTTTTATTCTCGTCAAGGATAAACTCTTCGTTGCCTACATTAGTGTCCATAAGATCCAGTTCTTGTTTATTTTTTCAGGGGGGAAGCCCCCCCCATTTTGAAGCCCTCTCCGCTGTCACGGATTCCGCACTTCGTCTCTGTCTGCCAAAGTAATTTTTAACTTTACGATTTTTGCATTCCGAAAAACCTCGATATCAACCAAATCACCCGGTTTATTATCCTCAAGCGCGGAGTAGAGATCGGCAAGACTTTCCGTTTTAAGACCGTCAACCGAAGTAATAATATCTCCGCCGACATAGATAACATTTGAGCCGTAACGAACCGCATCGCTTCCCTGTTTTAACCCGCCTTTTTCAGCCAGACCGTTTCTTTTTGTCCGCGATACCAGCAAACCAGTGGAAACCGGCAATCTTCCGTACTCAACAAGACGGGGAAAGAGTTGAACCAGAGAAGCGTCAATCCAGCCGCGCCTTACTTTACCATACTTGATAAGCTCCGCCACAACCCGTTTTGCCGTATTAATCGGAACAGCAAAACCAATACCCACGGATCCCCCTGAGGGAGAATAGATCATCGTATTAATACCGATCATTTTTCCGCTTGAGTCAAGCAGGGGCCCGCCGGAGTTGCCGGGATTTATCGAAGCATCGGTTTGAATCATATCGCGTATAATATGCTGCCGCGAAGTTTGAATAGGCCGGCCAAGACCGGAGACAATACCAACAGTAAGCGTACGTTCAAGAGCAAAAGGATTCCCGATGGCAAGCACTTTTTGCCCTACTTTTAAATTCGCCGAGTCGCCGAAAGGGATCGTTTTTAATGAGATACCCGGAGGCGGCGTAAAGCGGATAACGGCAAGATCATTTTCAGGATCACTGCCGATAACATGACCCTCAAGCTCTGTACCATCGGCAAGATTAAGATAAACTTTTATAGCTTGGGAAATCACATGATTATTAGTTAGCACAAGACCGCTTGAGTCAATGATAGAACCCGATCCGGAACCGCCATCCTGCGGGACAGGCTCCAGGAACCAGTTGTACCCTTGTATTTCCGTTGTTATATTGACAACTGCATCGTTCAGAAGATCGTAAACGGCGATATTTTCTTTTTCGCCCGAGGAATAAGGCTGTAAATCCGCACTGTCAAAAGACAATGCCTGCGCTGCCGTTGACTCGCTTGCATGAAAAGCCGTTTCCTCTCTGCTTTGTGTAATTTCATCATTATTTACGAGCCCGGAATATTTTTTTTGAAACGGATTTTCGATAAACCCGAGCGCAAAAAGTAAAACAAGTGTGATAAGTGCGCTCAGACCCGAAAACAAAACCAGATGTGAACGACTGTACAATTTCATTATTTAAACCATAAACAAAAAAGCGACCTTTGACAAGCAGAAAAGGAAAAGGGTGAAAAAGAAAACCGACCCTAGACGCCGTTTTACCGTCGCCCTTTAACCGGACTATAGTTTACCATCCTCTTCGGAAAGTAAATGCAGAGGCACTGACTCAATACCCTATAAGAAGGGTTATGGGTCTAGTGTAGAGGGTAGAGGGTAGAGGGTTTTGGTTTTACCAGAAATCCTGCCCCATACCCTTCTCTCCCCTTTCCGTCCTTCGTGCCCTTTGAGCTTAGTATTAAGCGGGCACGGGCGAGCGGAACTCAGCGGCA
>JAITXS010000172.1 GCA_031284645.1 Spirochaetaceae bacterium
AAACAGATGACATATCAAACAATCATGCGGTTGTGCTTGAAGGAATAAACGGGAAGGCATATTTTGTGCCGCTGTTCAATAAGCCGAAGGTCAGGGAGGGGGATTATATATCGCTGCAAGCGAGAGAAAACCAAAAAGGCCGCCTTACACCGAGAGTATATAAAATTGACGCGCAAGAAGTATATAAGGAAGCGCGGAAAAACAAATATGACAACAGCCTGTTTTTTCATGTAAAAAATGAAAGGGCATTAAAAGGAGAGCGAACAGAAAGAGGGGGGATCAAACGGTGAACGATAATGAATTTTTAAGAAAAAAGCCAAAAGATATTGAAAACGAGCGCACTTTCAGTTTTTTCTTCAAAATAATAACCTTCGTGATAATTATTTCAGGCTTATGGATTGGCGCGCAAGCATTCGCAAAAAGCGTAAATTATGCGCAAGAATGGGTTGGTAAACCAATGAGCGTAATACGCCACCCTTTAAGCGGAGAGCCGTATCCGCTTTATTATCCTTGGTCGCTTTTATGGTGGATGCTGTTATTTTACAAAAAATGGGAAGTACACGGATATTTATACAGTGCGTCTAAAATCGCGGGTTTCATGTCGCTTTTAGCCATCATTTTTTATCTGTTTGTAAGCTTCGTGATAATAAGGGGGAGAGCACAGAATATTTTCGGAACCGCACGATGGGGCACGAAAAGAGACCTTGAAAAAGCGGGTCTGTTAGGGGAAAAGGGCGGCGTTATTTTAGGCCAGTTAAAAGAGGCGCGTCTAAGCTATAAATACAACGCGCAAAGTGGAAATGTCGTTTTGGATTTGATAAGGCCAAGTCAAAAAATCGTACAAAGCGGCATATACAACTCTCTTTTAGCCGCACCAACGCGCAGCGGCAAGGGTGTATCCTCTGTTGTGCCGACTCTTCTCTCATATCCGGGAAGTGTCTTTATTCTTGACCTCAAGGGAGAAAATTTTGACTTTACCTCCGGTTTCCGCGCACGATTTGGAAAGGTGTACCGGTGGGCACCGATGGGGAAAGGACATCACTTCAATCCACTTATGGAAATCAGGAGAGACCAAGACGCTTTTAGTGATGCGAACCTGCTTGCGGATATTTTAACAACACCGGTGACCGCGGCTGCCAGCTCCGCCTCTGAACACTTCATAACCGCAGCCCGGGATTTTCTCACCTCTGTTATTTTGCATTGTCTTTGCAGTGACTGGGAAGATAAAACATTTTCCGGCTGTAGAAAGTTTTTAGCTCAGGTTGATCCGGTAGATTCTGATAATAATCAATATATTTATGATCTTATGATAAAAGGTCATCACTGTTCGTCCGAGATTCATCAGCAAATTATCGAAGGGGCGGGAAACCAGCGCAAGAGGCCTTATGAGGAAGGCGGGTCGGTGTTGTCAACGGTTAATAACGCGCTTGCGATCTTCGCCGACAACCATATAAAAGAAAATACCGCCAACAGTGAATTTTATATTGATGAGTTTGAAAAGACAGACACGCCAATTAGTTTGTATGTGACTATTCCCTACTCAGAGATACAGCGCATAAGTCCTCTTATCCGGATGTTTGTTACTCTCTTTTCGCGCCGGTTTACCGGCGGTGAGACAAATGCCATGAACATAAAATTTAAAACCCCGATTTTGTTTATTCTTGACGAGTTTGACAAGCTTGGAAAAATGGAGGAACTCCATACAAACATGGGGATTCATAACGGGTATGGAATCCATTATTTTTTAATCATTCAGGCGATAAGCCAGCTTAACAAACTATACGGTAAAGATCATAGTTTTTTGGCACATTGCCGCACAAATTTATTTTATGCACCCGGCCCGGCAGAAATCGAAAATGCCGAGACTATAAGCAAAATTTGCGGACAGGAGTCTATCTACAAGGCAAACCGGAGCTACTCAGGGTCGAAAGGCGGCTTGCTGTTTTCCAATCACAGCCTGTCCGGAAATGAGCAGGGCCGGAATTTAATAAACGCTGATGAGGTTTTGCGTCTCCCCTCTGATCAGCTTGTCCTTTTAACACAGGATTCACCGCCTTATATCGCCAAAAAAAATGTTTATTACAAAGACCCGATGTTTACAAAACGGTATATATACGGCCCTGCTTTTAAGGGGCGGGAAGGAGCGTTAAAGGTGATCGGGGAGAAACCGGACGGGCCTCACTGGTTTGATCTTCCGGAGGAAGGGAATAGTCCGGCGGAGCAGGAGGAGGCGGTATCAGAGCCGGAACAAAAGGAAGATACCGGTTATCCGGAGAACAGCGGGGAGACCGGCAAAGATGATGAAGACCCTGATGAAGACCTCATGGAGGAGTATGGAATTTAATATGAATAACGATTTAGTTTATTTAGGGATTAAACTACCCCTTGAACTTGTCTCTCAAATAGAGTCTTTTTGCCGCGAAAATAAAATAAAAAGCAAATCCGAATTTGTACGACGCGCGATAAAAAATTATATATATCCTGATATAAAAGATGAGACCTTAAGGATGATAAGCCTTAAAGATATGCAAGTTAAAACCCAGCGTATCATTGACATGATACAAGTGCTGTTCACATTCCAGACCACCATGTATAAAAATACTTTGCTTTATCATTCAGAGATTCCGCAGGACATGAAGGACGTCGCCGCCATGTCGGCGAAGGATAGATATACCAAATTCTATAAAGCCTTTGAAAAAAGCCTTGCAGAAGATGATGCCTCCTTTTTTGAGCGGATTTTGCACCAATTCTATTCAGGAGACGACAATGGGCAAAATTGAAAACGAGATGGAAACACGCCGGAGGCAGACGGATAATCTGCTTGACGACTTGAGCGTTTTGATTCCCTATTTTGAAAAAAAGACCATTACCAATATTTATATATACGGTGATGGGAATGTGCAGATAAATGATTTTGAGAGCGGTCTGTTGGACACCGGGGAGACTATCAGTCCCGCCGGAAGGATGCAAATAATCAACTCTCTAGCCTCAATATCGGATACTCCCATTGATACATGGGAACGCCCTACATTAGAAAGCATTATCCCCGACTATGACATAAGAACCACCGCCATCCTACCGCCGTGGGTCACGTCTCCGGAGATAACGTTCAGACGTCCGGCCGACAGAATATTTTTACTGGAAGAGTATCTTGAGGCAGGGAGAATTTCAAAAGAGTTTTTCGACATGATTGTTTTTCATATTGAAAAGCGCAGTAACCTGATTATATCAGGATCAACGGGGTCGGGAAAAACGACATTTGCAAACGCGTGTATTGAAAAAATGCGCGAGTTTACTCCCGATGATAGGGTTTACATAATTGAAGATACGCCGGAACTACAGTGCAAAAGCAAAAATAAAACACAGCTTTATATCAGAAAAGAACAGTCCGTTGCCGCGATTCAAACGGCTTTACGCTGGACGCCTAAAAGAATTATTTTCGGCGAGCTGCGAAGCGGAGATGTCGCAGTCGAACTGCTTGAGGCATGGAACACCGGACATCCGGGAAATATCACAACGATTCACTCCAACAGCGCAAAATCAACAATAAGCCGTATTGAGGGACTTTTGCGCCAGAAAATAGCGGGTACTTTGCCCGATCTCTCTGAAACCGTTGATCTGATCGTCCACCTGTCAAGTAAAAGGAAATTCGGCCCGGTGGTAGACGAAGTTAGAACCACAAAGGAAATTATGGCGGAAATCACTGCTAAACCCGGTTAGAATCCGGTACGGACGGCGGCAGATAAAAACAACACATCCTCAATTCTTAGTCATAAAGTGGTTTAAAATGCCATGAAACAGCCATTTTTGACATATATCCATTCACAATACCATCCTGAACAGAACGATTCAGGACGATTTCAAGCATTAACACCACATTTTAAACGACTACGAATTGAAGATAACACATATAAATTTAATTCATATATAAGGAGAATATACTATGATTAAAAACAAGAAATTGTATTCTTTTAAAAATAAAAAAAAGCAAACCGGTATCCCGATAGGGATATATATCGGTGTGTTATCTCATTTCTTGAAAAATAAAAAAAATCAAATCAGTATCGCGATAGGGATATATATCGGTGTATTAGCTCAAATGGTTTTCGCAGCAGATGATTTAATTCCCAAAGGTATGACCACTTTAGTGGAGAGTATAAAGGATGTATTCGTTGGCCCGTTTGTCAGGGCTATCCTTGTTATTATCTTTTGCGGCGCGGGGGTCGCTTATGCTTTTAACAGGGATAATGACAAAATAAAGCTAAAGGCTATCGCTATAGGGGTCGCTATAGGCATTATCGGAGGGGCGAGCATTATAGTAGAGAAACTCTTTGCCGCGGCGTCATAATGATAAATATGACACCGTTTAGTATTCCATCACACCGCGCCCTTTCCCAAAGAGACCTGATCGGCGGAATCCCGCCTGCCGGTATTTTGCTTCTCTTTATGCTGGGCGCGATTTTTATGTATGGTTTTCAAATGTACTATATGGCGATCCCCATTGTGATCGTCTATATCATTATGCGCGTACTGTCAAAAAGAGACCCCTATATGATAGATATTGTTGTTGAAAACTTGAATCAAAAGGATATCTATATACCATGAGCGCCAGTGTCGGATTTTTTTATACCCAGCTCCCCTGGAATTTTATTTCAAAATTCCATGAGGGCGTTGTCATTCAAAAAGACGGAATCCTGCAAAGAACTTTTGCCTACCGGGGGCCGGATTTGGACAGCTCGGCGGCATTTTATATTAATGATATGTCTATCCGTTTTAATGATTGTGTTAAAAGATTGGGCGGCTCTTGGGCCTTGCAATTTGAGGCGCAAAGAACCTATACCCAAGCATATCCGGGAGGAACATTTGAAAATCTCGCCCCCTATCTTGTCGACAGGGAAAGAGAAGATGCTTTCGGTCTTATCGGTGCGCATTTTGAATCAAGTTATTTTCTCACCTTCATCTACAAGCCGCCGTCCGAAAATATTAAAAAACTTACATCCATGTTTATTCAAAGTAGCGGGGAATCAAGCCAGCTTAGTGTAGAACAAAATATAAAATATTTTATTCAGGAGACCAACACCATAATAGATATTTTACGGACTAAAATACAAATCGATCCGCTGGATAACGAACAGACTGTCGCCTATTTGCATAGCTCAATATCAACTAACAGGCATTATATTAAATTACCTGAACATTCCATTCGTCTTGACAAAATACTTCCCGATCAGGAACTTATCACATCTTTAACCATGAAGTTAGGAGAACAGTATATCCCAATTATCGGCGTTAATGATTTCCCCGAAGCAACCTATCCGGCTATTCTTGACAATCTGAACAGGGCCCTTTTGGAATACCGGTGGGTGACGCGCTTTATATGCACGGATAAAGAGGAAGGGAAAAAAGAGGCGGAAAAAAAAGAAAAAGCACACCGGGGAAACAGAACCTCTTTTTTTCAACATCTTTTTGCCAAGAAAGATGAACCGGTCCGGGAAAAAAATCATGGTGCCGCCATTAAAGAAGACGATGCGGCTCTTGCCGGTATTGAGATTGAAACTGATATTTCTGCACTCGGCTATTACACCAGCAATGTCATGGTATGGGATAAATCCCTTGCTGCTGCAAAAAAAAAGTCCGATATGGTTAAGGCGATAATTAATAGCGCCGGTTTTACCTGTAAGGAAGAGACATTTAACGCACTTGAGGCTTTTAAATCAATGATGCCGGGACAAGTTCACGCGAACTTCCGCGCTGTGCCTATCCTTACAACGACCCTCGCGCATATTGTGCCGCTATCCTCCATCTGGAGCGGCATGGAATTCAACCGGCACGCCGGAGAAATTACCGGCTGCGATACCCCACACCTTATCTGCTCAACTAATGAGGGTACACCGTTTTTTCTGAATATCAACCCCACTGATGTAGGGCATACCACCGTATGGGGCCCCACCGGCGCCGGTAAATCAACTTTTTTAAACCTGCTTGAATTACAGTTTTTTAAGTATCCGGCGTCTCAAATTATTGTCTTTGACAAAGGCAGAAGTTGCCGCCTGCCCTGCCTTGCCTCAGGCGGACTGTTCTATGAACCGGCGGCTGAAAATGCCGCCGGTGTTTCTTTTCAGCCCTTGCGTGAACTGGAATCAGAACGCGATATCACTTTTGCGGTTGAATTTATAGAAGCTTTACTGCGTATGCAAAAATACACCATTAATCCGATCATGAGTAAAGCCATTAAGGATGGTATCGAGCTCTTGAAAAATAAGGCCGTTGAGGCCCGTACGCTCACCTCGTTTGTCCAGTATACCAACTACATGGATGAGCAGACAAAACAGCCAATTATTAAAGATGGCTTGTCCCCCTACACGTTAGGCGGCGCTTATGCACGTGTCTTTGATAATGACAGCTCAGATATGTCGCTTGATTCCCGTTTTATCGCGTTTGAGATGGAATATCTCATGGGACTCGGGGAGGCTTGTGTCCTTCCGGCGTTGGTTTATCTGTTTTATTTTATCGAGAAAAAATTTGACGGACGTCTTACCATGCTTGTTCTTGATGAGGCGTGGCTCTTTTTAAAACATCCGGTCTTTGCCGATAAAATTACTGAATGGCTTAAAACCCTGCGGAAAAAAAATGTCTTCGTTGTTTTTGCAACGCAGGACGTCGCTGATGTCGTCAATTCCCCATTGAAAACCACCATCATCCAGCAATGCCTTACCAAAATATATCTTGCCGACCCTATGGCTGCCACGGAAGGCATGATCTATGCCTATAAAGCCTTCGGCCTCTCAGACCCGGAAATTTTATGTATCGCCAACGCACAAATGAAAAAAGATTATTATTATACAAGCCCTTTAGGTTCCCGTCTTTTTCAGCTCAATTTGGGGAAGATTACCCTTTCCCTCATCGGCACGGCAGATCATAAAATGCTTGATTCCCTTGTCAGGGAACATCCATTACCTGCTTATGATTTTTGCGCCGAGATACTGGATAAAAAAGGTGTACATTATCAGCACTTGCTGGACGCAAACGAAGTGCCGAAAACAAAAACGCACGACCACTATCAGCC
>JAITXS010000001.1 GCA_031284645.1 Spirochaetaceae bacterium
ACCACCACATTTCCCGTGCCGAATTGTTCTTGCAAAGCGGAAAGGACTTTTTCTGCGGGAATCTCACCGGTTTTTTCATCATCTTCCATGCGGATCATAAAACGGCGCTCGCTCCCCTCACCCAAGACCTGAACCGAAACAGTACCAAGCTGAGAAAGCGCATCTCTTACATCGGCAATATCAACAGAGGAGCTTTGAGGCGCCAAGTAGTGTAAAACATACGGGGTCTCTCCTAATTGGGGGTCACTCTGCGCATTTTCCAAAAGCCACTCTGATTGCGTATCGAAAGGAGCGCTCAGGACAGCAGAAAGACCTGCCACTTTTTCACGCATAGCCCCAATAAGATCGGAAAGTGTCAGGAATTCACTAAAACGAAAAGAATGTGTAATGTTTTCATTGCTGGTTCCGGTAACAATAATATTAACTGCGTTACCGGAAAAAGTTATCCGGGCGTTTCCGGGCCCCGTGTAGCGCAGGGAAAGCGCTTGGGGGGCAAACTGAATCTCCTGCATAAGACCGGCCTTAAAATCAACGCCAAGATTAAAACCTCCGAGCCCCTGCCGTTCATGAACGATATAAGAGACAATACCGGAAACAATAATCAATGTTGAGATAATTGCCGCTGGTAAAAAAAACCGTGAAAAATGAATAAGACGCTTCATTGCTTGATCCTCCAGCTAACGGAAAGTTTCTCGCTGTGCAGCACATCCGTGTCAAAGTCAAAGATAAGGCGGGAAACAAAGAGGGCGGTAAAGACCGAGCTGAATACACCGATGGCAAGGCTTACCGCGAAACCTTGAATAGGACCGGAACCGAGCTGAGAGAGAAAAAGAGCCGCAATAAAAGTCGTGATATTCGAATCTATAATTGCCCAGAACGCCTTGTTAAAGCCCGACTCAATGGCTGCTTTCCGTTTTTTCCCGAGTCTGAGTTCTTCTTTCATACGCTCAAAAATGATGACATTCGCGTCAACTGCCATGCCGATTGTCAGGATAAAACCGGCAATGCTCGGCAAAGTCAGAGTAAAATTAAAGGCAGAAAGAACACTAAACATGATGTAGATATTAAGGATCTGAGCGATAACCGCATTGATACCCGCCGATCTATAGAATAAAAGCATAAATACCAAGACAACACCTAAACCGCCAAGTAAGGCGTAAAGTCCCTGCCTGATATAATCGGCGCCAAGCGAGGCACCGATAGTCTGTTGATTGACCACCTTAAGATCAACCGGCAGAGCTGCGGTACGGAGTGTTGTCGCAAGATCGTTTGCCTGATCGATGTCAAAGCCGGTGATGCTGACATTGCCTTGTATCGCCGTGTTAATCCGGGGCATTGATTGAATCTTGTCGTCAAGAATGATTGCCAGGCCTTTCCCTACATTGTCGGCGGTAAGCTTATAGAAAATATCTTCCCCTTCCGAATCAAGCGTAACGATAACCTCAGGCTGATTATTGATACGATCACGGGAAACCTGCGCGTTTTTTATATGGTTGCCGTCAAGTCCGATTTCTTTTTTGACAACAGCATAACCCTCAAAAAGATCAATACCGTATTGATCTTTGCCGTAAACGCCTAAAACCTGATCGTCTTCCGGTATAATAGATGGGTTGACAAGCGCGCCGTTTGCGTCAAAAGTTGAAAAACCGTTCTGCGCGTAATACTCGTTAAAACTTTGAGATGCCTCGGCATCTACAATATGGAAACTAAGGCTCCCCTTACCCATAATGATGGAGTTAATACGTTCGGGATCGGCTGTTCCCGGGATTTCAATATAAATTTGGTCTGTGCCCTGCCGTCTTATAACCGGTTCGGTCAAGCCGAATTGGTCGATTTTTTCATTAAGAGCGCTGAGCGCCTGTTCTATCGCCTGATCGTGTTCCGTGCTTGTTAAAGAATGCCCCATTTTTTGTTCATAGGCGTGTAAATCAGCCTGAAGAACAATGGAAAGCCCACCGGAGAGATCAAGTCCCAACTGAACAGCGTTTTTTTGCAGGTCTTTTAACGCAAAAATTCTTTCACGCACTTCGTTTTCTATTGAGTTTTTTATGACATGGTAGTTTTCAAAGCTGAATAGTACGCTTTTTGCGTCCCATATTTTAGGGATGGGCATATTTCGAAGTCGGCGGATCTCTTTTGCCTCGGAAACGAGGTAATTAAACCCGGACGGCAACGGCTCACCCGCTGCCGCTGCGCTGTAGAGCCGTTGATAATCGCCCTCCGCCACCTTCGCGGCATCCTCCCGAATCTGTTCTCGTGACTCAAGCGCAAGCTGTTTATCTTCGGGCTTGGTCCAAAAGTACCACTTAAGTGTCGGGTAGAGGAAAATAAAACACAAACCAATCGTTGCAATCACGATCGCAAATCGCGTAAGCTTACTCATAACAAGTACTCCAAGTACACTGTAAGACTATTTTTCAGATTTTTCTTCGGTTGTTTTCTCTTCGGAAGAATCATCTTCTTTAGCAACAGCCGTTATTGACGCAATGGCACTGCGCGAGAATTCAATCTTGGTGTTGTCGTCAACTTTGAGTACAACTGAACTTTCCCGAACCGCACAAATGGTACCGTGAATACCGCCTATGGTAATGGCCTTGTCGCCTTTTTTTAATGCAGAAAGCATTTTTTGCGTGTCTTTCTGTTTTTTATTCTGCGGTCTTATAATTAAAAAATAAAACACGCCAATAATAAGAATGAACGGGATAAAGGTCATAATACCGCCGAGAGCACCCTGTTCGCCGCCCTGAGCTTGCGCCTGCCCTAAAAGCAGAGGTAAATCAAATGAATGCATACACAACTTCCTTAAATATTTGTAAAAATTTAAGTTAATTTAGCATAAACGAGACGCTATTTCAAGGGGGATCGGCAATTAGCATGTATTGGGGTATGGGGTAGGAGGCTTGATTTGACCAGCACACTATTTTACCCCATATCTTTTTCCCTAAACCCAAAGTCAGTCATGTTTTTAATCAGGCAGGTCTCTTTTAAAAAGAATTATATCTGCCCCCTATTCGGGAGGCAGCCGCCGCAGCAACCCTCCGGAACATTTTGATTAACTAAACGCTCAAGCTCTAAAAAATCGACTTTGCTTAAATAGGGGAACATGGACATCCGTAAACGCCATTTCCCTTTGGTAAAGACACCCTCCGGTGTTCCATCGTCATAACATTGACCTCCGGTTTTAAGCGGGCTTTCCACTGAGATTATCTTGGGCGCAGAACCCGGGGATTCGACATAACTAAATGTCAGGGTGCCCAAACAGGCTGTGGGGTAAACGCCCCCGTATTTGATAAATTGAACATTCATTTTTTTCTCCGTATATTTTTTACTTGTCCTGTAGATGAACATAAGGATAGTTACTATGGTAATAGTACTATAAAAAATGGTTATTTTTCAATACGATGCAAGGGGCAAGGCGGCTACTTGACAATCTTTTTTTTGTCTGTTATGTTAAAAAATAACGGGGGCCAGTAGCTCAGTCGGTTAGAGCACTGCTCTGATAAGGCAGGGGTCAATAGTTCAACTCTATTCTGGCCCAACCCCCAATTAAGGCCGGTTTCTTCTTACAGGGAAATCGGCCTTGATTATTTTGTACGATGTTAAAAAAAAGCATATCGCGGGGAGCTTATTTGTACATGAATATTCTTGATTACCCGACGCTCTTTGGTGCTCTAAGCCGTGGTTTTGACGCTGTCGTACATCTTGCATCGTTAAAAGCAGCCGGGGAGTCAATGCTAAAACCGGAATAATCTTACCGGAGCAATCAATATTTTAAACATGCTATCGCAGACAGGGCTCAGACATATTATATTTCGTCGAGCGCAGCAGACTATGATATAAGTGGAAAATCAAGTATTCCGGTATGGAAACTCTGATAAAAACAAGCTGGGACGTATATCAAAAAAATTAAAAAATCGTATGCGGGCAGGAAGTCTTTACGCTTGATTCCTGCGCATCGTCCGGAGCCGGAATGCACTCCGGCCGCCCTGAACGATGACAGTTCACCTGCGGATTGCTAAAATCCTATCGTAGGTTCGTTAAATCCTTCCAGGCTTGTGTGACCCGATTTAATAAAGTCGTCGCGATGTTAAGGGACATTGAAGCCTCGGCCTGCGCGATGGTGATGTCATGAATGTCAACAGCTTCGGGATTAATGATCGCCTCTTGGGTTAAATCCGAAGCGCGATTTCCCGCCGCCGACACCTGATCTATCGCGTGTAACATAGCGTCCGCGAAACTTGCCGGATCGCTTCTGTTAAGACCGGCAGCTCCGAGGCTTCCCGAACGGAGGATCGCTTCGGCCCCGATGTTTGTGCCAAGTTCGCTTATTACCGCGCCCTGTCCTTTTTTTGCGGTTAAATCAGTCATTGCCCCGCCGTGGTCAAAACTTCCCTGAAAGCCGACGACTCCCGCTGAAGCAATGTGCCTCGCGTCTTTTACCGTCATAGACAGCGGATTAAGCTGCTGCAATTGCGGTGTAATTGATAACATAGTTCCCTCCCAATACAAACAAAAACACAAAAAATTCGGACGAATTTCCCGCCCTTCTTTCCCTGTTTATAACTGTTACGTCCTGCTTCCTATATCCAATGCCCGCAGGAACATTGTTTTTGAGCCTTCCACAATTGATGCGTTTGCCTCGTAAGCGCGGGAAGCCGCAATCATATCAACCATTTCAGTAACGATATCGACATTCGGCATTTCCACATAACCGGCCCTCTCCCCTGTTTTTATCGCGTCAGGATGAGTCGGGTCATAGACAAGGCGCGGCGGAGAATCATCTTTTTGAATTTCCGAAACACGCACACCCTTACCGGGGCCATTATCCATGCCATCGGGCAGAAAGGGACTGCGCCAATAGGCCTGTTCAACCCTTGGGCGCATAATAAGTCTGCTGCGTTTGTAAGGACCGCCTTCCGCTGTCCGTGTTGTTGTCGTGTTGGCGATATTGTCCGCTATGACATCGGTACGCAAGCGTTCCGCGCTCATTCCTGTCGAAGCTATATTAATAGCACTAAAAAGTCCCATGCTGTCTCCTATTCAAAGTTCACCGGCATTCCTTCCGGATAAGCCGGATCACCGCAATTTTTACTCAATTATTCTGTGTAAATCCTGAAATCACCCTTTTAGCGCAAGACACTGTTTACCTGTTTGAATTCATAAGAAGCCGACTGGGTAAGCAGCATATATTTCATCTGATTTTCTACTAAAAGCTGGAATTCTTTATCAGGGTCAACATTATTGCCGTTTGGCTTTGATTGGGTAAGATAGTCCAAGACACGGCGGGGGCGCACATCCTGGTAATCAAGCACCTGAACATTACTGAGATGGCGCGGATCGCGTACCGTCATTTCCACAGCCGGTCTCTGGTTTTCAGATTCAAGGGCGCGCAGAAGGCTCGACTCAAAATTGACTTCACTTCTCTTGAAATTCGGCACTTCGGCGTTTGCCATGTTATTTGCTATGGTTTCCCGCCTTACGGTCTCGGCATCAAGCGAGCGGTGAATTAAATCAACAGTTTTAGAAAAATTATTCAACACAATACTCCCCCCCGCAATTCATTTTACTTATTATATCGGTTTTTTACAAGAAGACTTGATGAAGACTTCACGACAAACGCATAGACTTCATGATATTTCCGGTATAAAGGGGCCTTTGCTGCCCCGGACAGGAATATAACGTAAACGGGGGCATTGATGCCTATTCAGTATTGTAAAACAACGAGGCCCGATGCGCCGATATTCCAGCTTTGCCGTTCTTCCCATGAGGCTACAAGAATATCTTGACCGATTGCGATTGATGTATAGACAAAATCCGGAGGAAGAGGCGGCAATGTTTTTGTTAATATGCCATTCTTATCACAAACGCTAAAAATTCCGTCACTCCTTACCGCAGCGGAAAAAGCATACGGCTTTTCCCGATAAAAACCGGAAACTTCCTCACTTTCATCGCCTCCTCCGTTTGTCCAAAGAACAGAGGCACCAACCGTATCACAATAGATACGCGCGATCACGGTCTTATCATGTGTTCCTTCGCTCAATTTTTCTAAAAGCTCTTTTACAAGAACAGGCGCTTGGCCAAATGTGCCGCCCGCTTCCGCCTTTCTAAAAACATCAAGCGGAATTTCCCGGGTATTTTCCGCACTAAGCAAAGATTCGGCGCGGTAGTAACGTAATACAGAATGATTGCCGTCGGTTTTTTTTGGCGAAAAATAGCAGGCACCCTGTTCGTTTATAAAAAAATTTTTAATTTCCCAGCCCCCACTCAGCGGGAAAGCCGAAAAAGCCGGAATTGTGACACCCTGCAGTCTATCTGAACCGGTAAACAGCGAATATGCTCTGTATGTAAGTTTTTCAAGCGGACTGTCGGAAAAATAATCAACATTGAATAAAATCACGGTGGGGTTCCCGTTAAATAAAAAAGGAGCTGAGGCACTCATATTCCCCAGATCAAAAAGCGCGGCACTATCAGCTTCCTCTGCCTTTCCGGCAATCTTTTTTACCGCAAAAAGCCGTTTTTCCGGGCCCTCTCCGTCTTCCCACGGGTAGAGCAGGAAAAAGCCAATCCGGTTTACCGCGAGGGCAAAAGCATCCTCAAGCGGAATAATGCCGGTAATATGCGGCATAAGCGGCCAGGGTTCAAAATCGTTCAGATTTGAATCAGAAGGCGAGTTTATCTGCTCCAGGCCCCCATTTCTCAATTCAAGCCAAAGCGGGACGGAAGAAAGCTCTATTAAAAAATCAGGATTTTTCCGGCTTAAAGGCGTACCCTCAGACTGAACAGGGCGCCTGTCCGACCATTCCTCTTTTTTTTGGCAGGTGCAAAGATATACAAGGAGCACGCCGCACATGCACACAGCTAAAAAGTATTTTGAGTGATATAAGCCGGTAAAGGGAAATTGTATGTTACGGATAATAAGGAACTTCCGCCGCAATCGTTGTCGAAGGCCCGTGTCCGGGATACACTGCAGTATTACCGGGCAGGGCAAAGAGACGGTGAAGGCTTTCCTCCAGCTTCTCTGGCTCACCTCCCGGAAGGTCGGTTCGCCCCACACCGCGCTTAAAAAGCGTGTCCCCGCTTAATAAGAGCGCGTTTTTTTCATCGTATAAAGCGATGGAACCGGAACTGTGTCCGGGGAGGCAGAGTACTTTGAACTGTTCTACAAGATCGCCTTCTTCAAGCAGCGTTGTCGGCTCCGGCATTTCTTCCCAAAGCCCGTCAATAAACGAGTTATCCCCGCCGCTTATGGCACGCAAGCTCTCGCAATGGTGTTTATAGGCTTCTTTACCAAGAAAATACGCATCGTTTTTATGAATCATAATCTCAGGATGAAAACCTGCTTGTGCATAATGGCTGATTATTTTCGGTAAAGCGGCAAGATGATCAAAATGCCCGTGCGTAAAAACAATAAAACGCGGATCAAGATGAAAAGCCTCAAGCTTTTTGATAATTTCTTTTGCCCCGTCCCCGGGATCAAGAAGCAGAGCCCCGCCGCTTTCCAGGGGAATGATATAACAATTTGTCGCAATAGCTCCGACAATGATTTTTTCAATATTCATCATTCTATGGTATCATTCGTTTTTTATAATAACAATATCACGAAGCATATAGCGAATACCTATTTTTTTACCGTTGGCAAGGATCATATCATTGTGCTCAATACGTGCCCGAACCGTAAGCAGTCTCTGCGCATACGGGCTTAGCTTGTCCTTTTCATCTGAGGGGATATACCAGTCTTTCCCCGACTCATCACTTATCACCATTTCAGGGAACGGCATATTACCGACAATACGAACCCTGCCGGTAATTTCAACTGTTTTTTGCTCTTGGGACGTCTTGTCTTTACCACCAAGAGCAAAAGCCTCGGGTATGATAAGAAAAACAGGAAGCACCATGATGCTGATCTTTAAAAATGTATTCATTGATTTTGCCGCTTATTTAAAGATACGAACGCCTAAACTCGCGATAACGGCGTTTCTTTGCGGATATTCAGCGCTGTCAACTATCTGAAATGAATGAGGCCCGTCATTACTGTATGTCCCATCAATATTCGTCCAGTAGGAAAAGACAAATCCGGCCTCGGCAAAAAATTCAACAGGATAATCTTTAAGCTTGTGTTTCCCGCCGACTTTTAAGATATAAAACCACTGATAAGCTCCATCCTGTAAAAAATATTTTTTCAAAGCACCCTCTCCCGCCCTTGTTCCGGTAAGCTCGGAAAGGTAGGAACTTCCGTTCACTGCGCTGCTTCCGTAATCCGCACCGTGACGGATCATTTGAAACTGAGCGTTGAACATCGTATGAACCAGCGGGGCAAACTCAAAACGGAGCCGTATTTCATCGGAATTCGGCGGTAAATAATAGCCTATTCCGTAACCATGATTGAGATACGCTTCTTCCATAGGCGTTTTATACCAGGGAGTGCCTGTTTTCGGGTGGGTATAGCAGTAAGGCTCAATTTTTGTATAACTTAATGTCAGTCTGCCAAAAGACAGCGATGGTATCGAAAGTGCCGCACCGGCCTGATAGGCAAACATCTCCCGATCCAGAACAAAAAAATCTTTCTCAAGGTTTACTTCATCAAGAAAAAGCGAGGCCCAGATATAACCCAATCCGGGTTTTTGCACTTTTAGATTGCCGAACATACCGATATTATCAAAATCGCCTATATTGTTCTGATAGAAAAATTTGTCAATGAGCGGGAATAAATAACCGATCTCAAAACGTTTAGGCCAAACCGATGAGGTTCCGAAATCAATATGAAAATAACTCTTGTAGTTTAATTCAAACATGATAATGGAAAACGCATTTTGAAAGCTCATGGATGAGTCCTGGATGCCGTGTTCATTATAATATTCAAGAATACCGCTTAAACTTGAGAAACTAAACCATGAAAAAGGACTTATCGTAAATTCCATGCCAAAAAACGGCTGCGCGAAACTGTTTAATACCAAACTGCTTCCGTTTGTCATCGCGGCCCACTCACGATCTAACCTGCCCAATCTAAACGTAAATATATCGTCAAATGCGGCACCCGATATTTCCGATGTAGTGCCGTAGCCGACCCCCAGATCGTGCGGCCAGCCGACCATGCCCGACGAGGATATATTGGTAATATTCGATACCCAGCCATCCCACCGGCTTTTATAAGTAAACGGGAAGTACGCAGGCGGATTCCCGTAAACCGGATAAGAATCAACCTTAACGCCATTTTCGTCCCAGTTAGTCATTTCCCCAAAAAACGGTCTGTTTACATAAAACATCGCAAACTCAATTTCGCTTCCGAAAGAAAGATGAGAACCTATATCTCCGGCTACATGGGCGTTAAGCCGGAGATCAAAGCCTCCGTGTGCCTTATCGCCAAAATAATATGCACCGGAAGACAGAAAACTACTGCCTACTCCCACTTCTGCGGAAAGTCTTGTCCCGCCTTTTGTTTCTCTTCCAAGCGTGTATGTACCGCGCATTGTATCGAATCCTTTTTCCGCCGGAGCCAATTTTTTTCGTGCGTTTTCAAAGATCACCCGCTCAGTCTCCGAAAGACCGCGGGACTTATCCAACAAGAGGATTTCATCAATTATGTGGATTATGGTCTCTCGTTGATATGGCTTTACGGAAGGAAGCGGCGGACACAGGGCGCGAAGCTCGGCTTGCTCCAAAAAGAAGTAAATTGAATCATCCAGGGGCACTGCGTTATGAGTCTGCGCCTGAATACGCATGGCCGGAAAGACAAACAGGAAAAGCGGGACAAAGAGCCACGCATGTTTTTTTTTCATAAATACTCTCACTAACTGAATCTTTTGCGCCGTTTTATGGCACGCTGAGTAAAGTTACTATAAAACAAATTATATCGTCAAGCAAGACGGCGTGCCGGAATTTCTCTCGTGAGATGAAGCTTCCCCCGCCTGAAAGATGCGGATAATGTTTGTCGTTCAGATACGGGTTGTTGAATAAAACTTATGCGTTGAGCGCGGCTTCAATGCGGCGGAGCGCCTCGGCAAGACGGGCACGGGTTGTGGCAAAGTTCAAGCGAACATGATTGTTGCGTCTGCCGTTTGCATCGCTTTCGCCAAAAGCGGCCCCTTCACTCATTGCGACCCGGGCCTTTTTGATTAGCCATCTATAGGGGTTCTCTTCTCCTAAAAGCCGGCTAAAATCAATCCATTGCAGATAGCTTCCCTCGTTGTGAGGGAACTTTATATCGCTTGATATTTTTTTTAGTCCTGCTTCAAGAAAATCGCGGTTGCCCTTGAGATAAACCATAAGCTCCCGCTTCCAGTCATCGCAGCTTCCGTCATAGGCCTTTTCCGCCACTGCCGCGTGCATGACCCCGGATTCTGATATTGCGTAAGCCGCTTTTTTGAATTCCCGGCGTATGTTTTTATTTGGTATAACAGCAAAACCAAAGGGAAGCCCCGCGACATTGTAGGTTTTGCCGGGCCCCATAAGCGTAATACTGTTATTATACGCATAATCATCAAGCGTAAAAAACGGTATGTGCTTGTTCTCATAGATAAAGTCGCTATGAACCTCGTCCGAGATAACAAGGATGTTTCTTTCTTTCGCAAAACGGCTGAATTCCCGCAGTTCTTCTTCTTTGTACACACGCCCGACAGGATTATGCGGATTGGATAGCATCATCATGCGTGTATCGGCTTCCGCTTTATGCCGCATATCGTCAAAATCCGGCTGATAGTATTCATCCTCATTTTTAAGCGGCGACCAAATTGATCTTCTGCCTGTTTTTACCGGAGCATCAAGTATGCCCGTATAGCTTGGAACCGGTATAAGGACACTCCCCTCCCGCATACTGGTTGTTAACGCGAGTCCGGGAACCAGCGCGTGCAGCAGAACAATCCACTGTTCATCGGCCTCACACTTGTATTGCCGCCGCAGCCAGCGCGCTATTAGTTTGTTAAGCTCATCGTATAACTGATAGCCGTAAACCCCAAACCGCGCTTTTTCAACAAGCTTCTCTATAATTACTTGGGGCGCACGAAAGTCCATGTCGGCTATAAACAGAGGAAGTATATCGGGCCCAAAGTGATTCCATTTAACGCTGCCGTCCCCGTGCCGGTCTATTTCTTCGTCAAAATCAAACACAAAAAATCCTTTTTATCATTTGACTTAGAAGGGTCAGGTGACTTAGAAGGGTCAGGGAGATGTCGGTAGAGTCACTCTTTTTACATAAATCCTTGGATAATCATTACTAGCAGGGTCTGAAAGCCCCTTGCTTAATACTAAATCAAAACTTTCATCGGGAAGTATGGTATATCCGCTCCAAGCGGTCCGTGAAACAAGAACTTTGTACAGATCATCTACACGTGCTTGTGCTGCGCTTTGCGTTCCGGTAAAAGTCCATAACTGCCCGGGGAAATACCGCCCAAGATACAAATCAACTTGAAATTGGGTCACAATGTCCGCAGTAAAATTGATGCTCGGATTCTCTACCCTAACAGCAAAAACATCGGTGTCTTCTTCCTGTTTGCAAGAAGAAAAAGTAAACGAGGCAACGAACAAAATAAAAAGAATAAAAACGATTCCCCGCAGGGATTTTTTGGTTTTCAATGATTCCTCCGTATAGTAAAATAAAAAGTAACGCAGTTTTTGATCCGCGTCCGGACATGGTCATGATAATACTTTGTTGCCGGTAAAGATTCAAGAGGACGCATTGCCTAAAAAATAATCTAGCTGAAAAGGGGTGGTTGCCCAAGAACTAAAATCTAGCCGAACTTAAGCTCATGAAAACTTAAGCGACATCCTGACAGGATGTGTTTTTAGTATAA